>NZ_JBYLHY010000039.1:0-63455 GCF_057749925.1 Paenibacillus sp. sgz302191 | reverse complement strand
GTAACACGCCTAGATGATCTGACCATTAGAATAGGTTTTTTTATGCAAAATTTCAACATTAATTTACCTTTTTTGTTAAATAACATTTAAAAAATATGGTTTGTTACATTTGTTTGCAAAGCTAGTGCAAAAATGCAGTTTTTTTCGCGCATACATGAGTTCGGACCCATCTGGGTCGGAAATTCCTGCACAATTGCAGGTTTTTCCTCAAAATGAGCCTCTTTCAAAGAAAAAGCCTGCACTTTTGCAGGTTTTTGCCGCGTCAGCAGTGATGTGCTGCTCCGGCGGTGAGTGATTCAACCACGTTTACATGCTTCTTTATAGGTGTAGCCTATTAAAGCGATAGATTTTATATCTAAGTGACCTGGCCTAAGTATGGTACAATATATAGAAGTCTTTTTTCGACGTTAACGAAGGATGTCTGACCGCGCCAAGCGGCAGGAATATGAAACCAGGGAGTGAATGAAAGTCATGGCAGAAGTGAAAAAAATCGCTGTAATCGCCGGAGACGGAATCGGTCCGGAAGTTGTTGCAGAAGCGGAAAAAGTATTGAAGCGTACGGAAGAATTGTTCGGTTACCAATTTGAAACCGAGCATGCGCTGTTCGGCGGTATCGCCATCGATCAAAAAGGCACCCCGCTGCCGGAAGAAACGCTTGCGGTGTGCCAATCGGCTGACGCCGTTCTGCTGGGCGCTGTCGGCGGTCCGAAATGGGACAACAATCCGAAGGAGCTGCGTCCGGAAACAGGGCTTCTCGGCATCCGCAAAGCGCTCGGACTGTTCTCGAACATTCGTCCGGCTGTTATTTTCGATTGCCTGAAAGAAGCTTCCACTTTGAAACCGGAAGTATTGGAAGGAACCGACCTGATCGTCGTTCGCGAATTGACAGGCGGCATCTATTTCGGTGAGAAATTCCGCCGCGAAGGCGCAAACGGCCAAGAAGCAGTGGATACTTGCGTGTACAACGTCGCTGAAGTCGAGCGCATCGCCCGCCAAGCTTTCGACATCGCGCGCACCCGCAGCAAGAAGCTGGCGTCCGTTGATAAAGCGAACGTTCTGGAGACGTCCCGCTTGTGGCGCGAAACGGTAATCCGCGTTTCCGCGGATTATCCGGATGTCGAGCTGGAGCATGTGCTCGTCGACAACTGCGCGATGCAGCTGCTCCGCCGTCCGTCCAGCTTCGACGTCATCGTCACCGAGAACATGTTCGGCGACATTTTGAGCGACGAAGCTGCGATGCTGACAGGCTCGATCGGCATGCTTTCCTCCGCATCCCTGGGCGAAGGCAGCTTCGGTTTGTACGAGCCGGTGCACGGCTCCGCTCCGGATATCGCCGGTCAAGGCATCGCGAATCCGATCGCTACGATTTTGTCCGTCGCGCTGATGTTCCGCCTGACGTTCGGCTATCACGATGCGGCTGATTCCATCGAGCGCGCGGTCAAAGAAGTGCTCGACGCGGGCAACCGCACAGGCGACATCGCCGTCGACAAAAGCAAAGCCATCGGCACGGTTGCGATGGGCGAACTGATCGTTAACGCTATGCGCAAATAATTTCATGCAATATAAAAAGCCTGATTGCTGAGCGAATAACATCGCCACAGCAGTCAGGCTTTTTACATAACGCAGCTTATGTGTTGCGCATAATTCGGTCGGCGATCGATGGCGATAATCGGTAGATCAAACTCTATTTACTGTATTGATTAACCTCAAAATTTTGGATCTTATCGAATACAAAATTATCTTTTCTACTTTTGAAAGGTCCAAGGTTATAGGTTTTGTTCATCGTATAGAATGCTGGTCCCGTTCCTGAAGCGCGATTGTTGTACCAGTTGATAAAATCATTTACTTCGTCCATAGACAAGTCATATTCAAATGTTTGACCGCTAACCATGGTAATTTCCAATAGAGCCCGATTATTTTGAATTGGAGCTGTCGGGGTTGCCTCTACAGAGTTTGAATTATTACTTTCATTGTTTCCAATAACAGCGGATACTACGTAGTAATATGTCGTTCCGTCTGTTACTGTCGTATCCGTATAACTCGTACCTGTAATTCCCAATGCGATTTGGGTATACGGACCACTATTGGATGTGCTGCGTTTAACAATATAACTGGATGCTCCCGTTGCGGCTGTCCAAGTTAAGGAAACCTGTTTGCTGCCGGATGTAGCAACCAAGTTTGTAGGATAAAGCAATCCCGGCGAAGACGGGGTCACAGTAACCACGTTGGAGTTTGAGCTCTCGCCACCTGCATTTGTTGCTGTGACAACATAATAATAAGTCGTACCATTGGTAGCCGTGGCGTCAATAAATGAAGTCTGAGTTACGTTGCTTGCCACAGCGATGAAAGGCCCATTTGCAGTTGCTGCACGTTTTACCGTGTAACTTGTCGCTCCAGCCGATGCAGTCCAAGACAGGCTCGATTGATTGTTGCCCGCGCTTCCTGTCAAATTGGTTGGAGCTTGCGGCGTTTGTGGCAATGGAGCTTTTGGAGTAACTGCAACCTCATTCGAATTGCCGCTTTCCCCCGCGATATTAACCGCACTTACAGTAAAGTAGTAAGTCGTACCGTTTACAACTGAGTTATCCGTAAAAGATGGTAGATATACATTATTAGCAATAACAGTATATGGTCCGCCCGCAGTCGTTGATCTTTTAAGAACATAGTATGTGGACTCTGCTACAGAATTCCAGGTCAGACTTACTTGTGCATTTCCAGCTGTTGCTGATAATCCCGAAGGAGTTGCCGGCAATGGAGGAACAGGAGTTACATTGATGGCTGCAGATTTGGCCGATTCAAACCCCGCTTTATTAACCGCCGAAACTTGGTAGCTGTAGGTTGTTCCATTGATCAATCCGGTCACATTAAAACTAACCGCCGAAACAGGTGTCGTATTCAGTTTCACTCCATTTTGATATACATTATAGCCGCTTAAATCAGTTTCTGAATTCCCTTTCCAATTAAGATTTACCGTCCCGTTCCCTGCCACTCCAGTTAATCCGGTTGGCGTAACTGGCGGGTTCGTGTTCACTGGTGTGACCGATACCGCTGAAGACAAAGCAGATTCATTCCCTGAGGTATCAACAGCCGAAATCTGAAAAGAATAGGAAGTCCCGTTCGTAAGGGAACCAACGGAATAAGATGTTCCGCTGATAGGAGTATTGGAAAGTTTTACTCCATTTTGGTAAATGAAATATCCTTGTAAATTAGAATCGGTATTCGCATTCCAAGTAAGGTTAGCAGTACCATTAGCACCAGTACCATTCAAACCAGACGGGACAGCAGGCAAAGCCTCATCATTTTCCACATACCATTCAGAATCCATTCGATAACCACTAGTTTTAAATTTGTACCTTCCTGCTGGTAAATGTTGCACAAACTTTTCAGCCTGTAAATTGGTAATTGCTGAGGTAGGAAGAGAATACGTAGAAGTAACATCTGTATAGCTACCGTCAGAACTGTTAAACTTCAAAATGTTCAATTGAGCAGTATAACTGCTCCATCCAGTAGTCCCATATCTCCAAATATTAACTGATCTAGGGAAAGAAACTTCCACATATGAGGAGGAACCATACCAATAAAAAACTTGATTTGTATTCCAATCATTTGCCGGAATTCCATCGAACAACCCTGCACCATTCTGATTTGCAGCATTTGCAGAAAAGCCATTAATCAATGTAGCAGTAACCTTCCCGCCAGTAGCCTGACTAGGAGGATATCCTGTAGTCGTCGCAAATGTGGAACTTGAAAAAATAGTAAAAAGTAAACTCATAAACATGCAGCAGAAATAAATCTTGCTATTAAAAAGAGATTTTTTGAAGGTTGGTATCATAGTTGCACATCCTTTTCCAATTAATTTGCCGAGCATCGAGTCATCTGATGAACTTGAATCATAGAAAGATAGATAAATAGTCCTTAGTGCTAAAGTTGATGCTCTCCCCTTTCCTATAAATGCAATGACTCCTTTTGGGTAATTTATATCAACTTTCTCATAATATCACTTAAAGGAAAGGTTTACCATGTTATTTTGTCTATAAAAGTTGAAATTTGTAATTTTTTAAAAAATAAATGAGAATTAAGGCTCATTTCCAAATTGATAATTAGGATTATTAAACTAGTTCCTTCTGGGTGAAACATATAACGCCTCAACCGCCAGGCTTTTTACATAACGCAGCTTATGCGTTGCGCATAATTCGGTCGGAAAGCGTTGGCGATAATCGGTAGATGATATTCAGCAGCTTGGTTTTGCCAATCAGCATTTCGAAATGCCCCTATTCCAAATGCTTTTCAAACTAATTGTCAAAAATCCCCCACAATTAATAATAATTATTAGTTAATATTCGATCTAATTATTGACTTTCATCTAGGCGAATGTTACCATTTTATACGAAGAATTCAGATTAGAGGAGGAGTTTTGCACATGGCAGAGCGTTTAGTCGGTAAACAAGCGCCGGATTTCACAATGGAGACGGCATTAGGCAACGGTCAAGATTTCGGTAAAGCATCTTTGTCCGATTATAGAGGAAAATGGTTGGTATTATTCTTCTATCCATTGGATTTCACATTTGTGTGCCCAACAGAAATTACAGCTTTGAGCCACGCTGCCGCTCAATTCAAAGAGCTGGACACTGAGATTCTGGGTGTTTCCATCGACAGCATTCATACTCATCGCGCCTGGATCAACACTCCGGTTAACGATAACGGCCTTGGCAAGCTGGAATTCCCTCTTGCTGCGGACATCACTAAATCCGTTGCCCGCGATTATGGCGTTCTGATCGAAGAAGAAGGCATCGCGCTTCGCGGCCTGTTCATCATCGATCCGGAAGGCGAACTGAAATACGAAGTTGTTAACCACAACGACGTAGGCCGCAGCGTAGAAGAAACGCTTCGCGTGCTTCAAGCGCTTCAATCCGGCGGATTGTGCCCAATGAACTGGAAACCTGGCGACAAACACCTCGTTGCGAAATAATCATAGTTAAAAGCGATAAAGCTCCTTCGGTCCGTTTGATGCGGCGGAGGAGCTTTTTTGATAATAAAACGCAAGCGCCTGGTTTAGCAGGCACTGGCGGCTTTGCAAGCTTTTGCACCTGGGAGGATAATGAACATGACAGTTCCGGAACATCTTCGGTACACCAAAGACCATTACTGGATTCGTCCGGAAGGGGAGCATGCCGTCGTCGGGCTTACCGATTGGGCGATCGCCACAATTGGGATGATCGTCTTTATCGAGCTGCCCGAAGCAGGGGATGAGCTGGAGCGGGGCGGATATGCAGGCAGCGCGGAAACCGTGGAGGGCGACCGGGATTTGCCCGCTCCGTTATCCGGCAAAGTAACGGCCGTGAACCCATTGCTTGAACGGGTGCCGCAGCTGCTGCACGACTCGCCTTATGAAAAAGGATGGATGTATAAAATTCAGCTATCCCATCCGCAGGAGCTCGACTTGCTGCTCGGAGCCGGGAGCTACAGCGAGCTGGTGCAGTAGGGAGTTTGGCCCACCCGCCCAGGCTCCGAGTGCGGCTCCTAGATTAAACTAAGGCTTTCTTCAAAGCCGAGCATCAGGTTCATATTTTGAATGGCCGCGCCGGAAGCACCTTTTCCCAGATTATCGTACCTGGTTAAAATGTGGATATGCTCGCCCTGGCCGAAAACAAACATGTCGACTTTGTTCGTGAGATTGCACTCGCCGATCAAAAAGTAGCCGTCGTCCAGGTGGCGGCCGGATTCGTACGGCATGACACGGATGAAAGGTTCGGACTCATAGCGGGCCGCCAAGATGTCGCGAACATCCTCGGCCGACACGCTTTTGTTCAAATTCCTTTTGATCAGCGGCACGGATACAGCCAGTCCCTGATAGTAATCGGCAATAACGGGCGTAAAAAGAGGCTCGTAGAGCAGGCCGGAGTACATTTGCATCTCGGGGATGTGCTTATGCAAGCGATCGAGCGCATAGTGCCTCGGGATATGCAGTTTTTTTTCGTCTGCGGCCGCAGCGTTTTCGTACAATTCTATCTTTTTTCTTCCGCCTCCGCTGTACCCTGTAACCGAGAAACTGGTGACGGGGTAGTCCCTCGGCACAATGCCGGCATCGATGAGCGGTCTGAGACTCAGTATAAAGCCTGTTGCATGGCAGCCGGGGACGGAAACTTTGGAAGCGCCGCGAATGAGATCCCTCTGGCCGGGGACTAGCTCCGGCAATCCAAAGACCCAGCCCGGATCCGTTCTAAAGGTGGTGCTGGCATTGATGATTTTGGTTTTCCCGCCGGCAATCAGCGAAACGGATTCCCTGGCGGCATCGTCGGGCAAACAAAGGAATGCAATATCTGCGGCGTTCAGCAATCGGCTGCGGGCATCCGGATCTTTTCGTTTGGAAGGTTCGATTTGAAGCACTTCGATCTTGGCGATCCGCGATAAATATTCGTTAATTTTTAATCCTGTAGTGCCGTCTTGACCATCGACAAAAACTTTAAAGCCCAATTTCATCACTCCAATAAATGCAAAATGGTTTTAATAATTATAAAATTTTATGAATAATTATACAATGCAAAAATTTACTCCGCGCAAAAAAAAGCTATCCCCTGTCGAAACCGACTTCAGGATAGCTTTTGTATTTGCAGCACTACTGTTTGGCAAGCTGCTTGTATTTGTTCAAGTATTTCACGACGGTCAGCACATAAGTGGCGTGGGACCAGGTGAGCGGAGCGACGGATACGGGCTCGCCTGAAAAAGGATCAAGCTGCTCGGGCAGCACGCCGCTTTCCATGGAATGCCGAACGACCCACTCCAGCGTCCTGCGTGGTGTCTCCAGGTCGGCCAGCGATTTGGCGCACTCGATTTCCCACTCGGCGATCCAAAGCGTACAGATGATCCAGGGGTTCCCCGGAATGTTATCGATGTCGGTGGAGCGCTGGAAGTAATAATCGTGATGATAGCGGGCGATGCCTCCGACGTCGGTTTTGATCGCCAGTCCTGCTTTGTTCGCTTTCATAGTCGATACGACCTGCTCGTCGTCGGCCGGCAGCACGCCGAATTCGAAAATGCCGTAGACGGAGCTTTCCAGCGTCATATCCTTAACCCATTCCCCGTCCTCAAGGTACAAACCGCGCACAAAACGGCCTTCTTCTTCATCCCACAAATGCTTGAGCATGCCGGCTTTAATTTTCTCGGCCGTGTGCTTGTAGCGGTTGCTCCGCTCCTCATCGCCGAACAAATTGCTGAAATTCGAAGCGGCGATCAGCCCGCCGTACACTGCAGAAGCCGTGAAAGTATAAATGCCGTACCGTTCTTCCCAAAGATCGTAGCTCGGCTTAGGCAGGTTCAGCTCCTGATCGATATAAGTCGACATAAACCGGGCCGCTCTGCGAATTAACGTGCGATAAAGCGATTGGGCGAATTCCAGGCTGCCGTGCTTCTGAAAGTCCTGCCACAGGGCAAAAAGGACAAGTGCGGTTTCATCTTCCTGGATCGGCAGCTGCACGCGTCCCGAATGAATGTAAGGATGCCAGCTGGAGCCGACCGTGCCGTCCGGATTGTATTTATGATGCAGATAGCCTTCCGGCGAAAGCACATTAGCGCAAAAGTTGAAGAAAGGAATGATCATGCCCTGATAGCCTGCCATGGACATCGCATAGGCGATCAATGCGCCGTCGCGGGGCCACATGTAGCTGTAATGGTCACGATTGCTCTGCATAATGTCCGAGTCGTTGGCGGCGATGATGGCGCCGTTCACATCGGTCTGCGTTCTGACGATCAGCAGGCTCTGCTTATACAAGCGCACTACGTCCTCCGGCAAGTCGCCGTAATCCCGCTCGGACTTGTTCGCCCAGCGCTGCCAGTACACGGTAACCCGGTCGAGCAGCTTGCCGGGGTGGCTGTCTTTGACGTAGGCGTCGAGCTTTTTCACTTCCTCGAGCGTTTTGCCGGCCGTCATCCAGTAGTACATCGTCTGGCTGGCCTCCGGCGGCACGAACAGCCGGAAACTGATCGTGCTATCGACCGAGCCCTGAGCGATCGCATTGCCCATCAGATGGCCGTCTTCGGCGTCGCGCCAGGTGCCTTCGGCATTGTAGAACCTTTTGACACCCGTAGAATACTGAAAGATGCCCTCGGTTCCGGTGCTTCCGTTAAACATGAAATACTTGTCTTTTTTATAATGGAAAACGGTATTGGATGCCGGGTAATAGGCAGCGGTGTCGCCCACTTCCGTTTCGTTAATGAGCAAATCCTGGTTAAAAAATACCCGTACCTCGCGCACCGTATTTCGGTGATTGGTAATTTGAATCCGCTTCAAATAAATGTCCTCGCGCTGATGGACACCGTCGTTTATGAGCAGGGTGATTCCCAGATCCGGATGCGTAGCCGTAACCTTTGTAACGAGAGAATCCTCCACATAAGCGAGATGAAACTGCCATTCCGGGGCGTTCAGCCAAGCAAAGGCGCCATCGACCCAGATGCCTACCCGGCACTGGTATCCGCCGATATGGTTGAGCTGGCCGACGAAAGGATAGTACAGATCCCGCATGTAAGAATGCTGATCGAGGTTAATAAGAAATTTTCCGTTTCCGATGACCAGATGTCTAGGCATAAAATCACTTCCCCACTCGTAAGTTTGATCGCGGTAAAACCATGCTCCAAGGGAACTGAAAGAGGGTCTACGCGTCTGATGGATCAGCCTACGCTTCATAAGGACACATAGGGCTTTGCCAATAGGTTACCTAATTCTTCCCAAGGAATCAATGATTCTTTGAAAATATTCTGAAAATTGCATGTGACCGCGCTTTCAAAATGGGCACAGTTTCACATATTATTTTATTATTTCCTCGCCGCTATGAAATATACGTGATTTTCGGGGCTGCCCGGAAATGCGGGGAGGCTAGAGCGGGGCCGGCACAATCAAAGCAGCGCAATCCTGGTGCCCCGAAACGCGGAGGCCGGAGCCGAACAGCCCCAATCAGCCCGGTCGCGTGAAGAAAAGCAGCAGAAGCCAGGCTGCCGCGAAACGCGGAGGCTAAAGGCGGACCGCCCCAATCAGCCCGATCGCGTGAAAAAGCTGCAAAAGCCAAGGCTACTCCGAAACTTGCATGCCAGAGCCGAATCCCCACAATCTGCTGGGTTGCGTAAAGAAGAGAAGTAAAAGCCAGACTACTCCGAAACCTGCACGCCAGAGCCGAATCCCCACAATCTGCTGGGTTGTGTAAAGAAGAGCAGCAAAAGCCAGGCTGCCCTGAAACGTGCACGCCAAAGCCGGACCCCACATTCAGCCGAATCACGCGAAAAAAGCTGCAAAAGTGCAGTTTTTTGCTCGTTGATGGGCTGGAGACGAAATATTCCTGCAATTGTGCAGGCTTTTCGCCGCGAACGTGGGCTCAGATTCATTTTCATCGAAAATTCCTGCACAATCGCAGGCTTTTCGCCAAAACGAAACATTTTCATAGGAAAAACCTGCACTTTTGCAGGCTTTAGTCTGGTCCGCTAAGCTGCCTGATGTCTCCCCGCTGTACAACCTGCACCCTGGGAGACGAGCGTTGGGAAAAAGCGTATGCACCCCAAATTAGAGCGCTCCGGTTCCCTAACCCTCACAAAGTGACCTCATTTGCTCAGCAATTTGAAATTCCGCTTCATTTTGATAAAACGATATGGGCTGCCTGCCGATACACGTCTACGGTCGCCTCGCTGATGCCGGTCCAATCGTAGGAAGCTTCAATTTTACGAGCAGCCGCTTCCGCAAGCTGCTTCGCGGACTCGGGACGCTCCAGCAAATCCGCGATTTGCGCGGCGAGCGCCCGGGCATCGCCCGGGGGAACTTTGCAGCCGTCGACGCCGTGCTCGACGATTTCGGCCAGACCGCCGACATCGGAGACGACTAGCGGCGTTCCGCTGGACATCGCTTCCAGAGCGACGATGCCGAACGGCTCGTAGAGGCTGGGAAAGACGCACAATTCGGCGGCTTCCAGCAATCGTTCTTTATCCTGCCCGTCAACAAAGCCGGTGAAACGGACCCGGTCTCCGTAACGGGCGGAACGGAAACGCAGCTCTTCCAGAGCCGGACCGGTCCCGGCGATGACGAGGAGTGCGTTAGCGAAGCGTTTGAGCAGCGGCCGCATGGCGTCGATCAGAATGTGCGCGCCTTTTTCGTGCACGAGCCTGCCCAGGAAGCAGATGATCCGGTCTCGGCCTGTGGTATCGCCAATGGTTCCCGGCAGCAGCGGATGGATAAGGGAAGCGGGGGCATCCGTTCCACGATGCGCGCGTACGCCGTTGGGAATAAGGACCGCTCTGCTTTCCGGCAGTCCGAAAAGGCGCTGCATTTCATGCTGCATAAACCGGCTGCAGACGATGACGCGGTCCGCTTCCTTGGTCAGCTTACCTTCCAGGCGATGAATCCGCTGCTGTACTTCGGTCTCCAGCCTGCCTTGGCTGCGCCCGTATTCCGTGGCGTGAACGGTGGCGATGAGCGGGATGCCGAGAGTTTGCCTGCTTTCTTTGGCGGCATAAAAGACGAGCCAGTCGTGAGCGTGAACAAGATCGAAATCCGCACCGTCCCGGAAAAGACGCTGAATCGCTTCTATAAAAGCCATGTTCATTTGAAAGACCCAATCGAGAAAATGAACCGGCACCATCGACTGCAAAATTTGCACCCGATGAATATGCACTTGCCCGGACACCTCGTAGACCGGACTGTCGGCCGCATGGCACGTAATGACATGGACGGTGTGTCCGAGCGTGGCGAGCTGTTCCGATAAGTCGCAGACCGCCCGGGCCAAGCCGCCGATCACGCGCGGCGGATATTCCCAGGCGAGCATGAGGATGCGCAGCTTGCCACTGCCGGGAGCGGCGGGAAGAAACGCTCCCGCTCGTACCTCCTCAAGCTCGCTCGAAGCTGCGTATATGCGGTAATCGAGCTCGGGCAAAAACGGCGAGCTGTGCTCCAGCCGATCGAGCAGGTCGCCGGCAGGCTGAGCGGGCGGAGACAGAGCGGGCAAGCCGTTGTCGGTGCAGTGATTGCCGGTGGGCTCCGGTCTGCAGGTCAAAGCATCGGCGGGCTGGGCTGGCGCAGACGAAGCGGACAAACCGGTACCGGTACTGCGTTCATCAGCGGGCTCAAGTATGTCGAGCAGGGCGTGAAAATGCTCCAGATGGCTGCGGATGCGGCGCTCTGCATATTCCGTCACCGTGCCGGCGTCGAGAATGAACGTCCAGTCGCTGCTTTGAGCGAGCAGCAGCTCCCTCGCCGCCTGATTGAGCGCCCGCCTCCGCCAGGCGTCGGGCGGCGAAAGCTCGCGCTGCACCCGGGCGGCGGCGCGGATCATCCGGTCCTCGGCTGCATGGAGCCGAGGATGCACCCACTGGCTGCGCGGCTGCAGCCAGACTTCGGCGAAGCCGCCGCGGCCCCAGCTCGATACGGGAAGCTCCGCTTCCGTATCGGGCGGCCAGGCGGCCGCGTAAGCACTTAACGTAGTCGTCTCCACGACTACGCCCGGGCTAAAGCTGCGCGCGTCATGCAGCCCGCGCAGCACGGCCTCCAGCCACTGGGTACCTTCGTACCACCAGTGGCCGAACAGCTCGGCATCGTATGGGCATACGATGACCGGGGGCGCCCCCTCGCCTGCGGCGGCGAGGCGGCGGATCTGCTCCGCCCGGGCCGCGATGAAATGACCGGCGTGCTGCCGGGCTTTCCGGGCGGCACGTTCCGGGCGGTAGGGCTGTTTGGCGTCTCCGCTGCGCCCGGTGACGCGGTGATACTTCAAGCCCGTATGAATCCGCTTGCCGTCCGGCAGCATATAGGGCTTGATGTACTCCCACTCGGTGCCGCCGTCCGCGCCGAGGTCGTAGCCGATATCGCGGTAATACTCGCGATATTCGCCATCGCCCGGGTACCCGGCCTCCGCGCTCCACACTTGTGTGGAGGCTTCGGGGTCCCTGGCGAAGGCGCAGGCGCCGCCGCGCGTGCGCAGGGGCCGGCCTGCGGCGGCCAGCGCGTGTGCGTGCGCCGGAGCGACGAACCAGCGCAGGCCCAGCGCCTGCAGGTGGGGCTCCACCGCGGGCGTGTAGCCGCACTCCGGCAGCCAAATGCCTGCCGGAGCAGAGCCGAAATGCCGCCGGAATTCGAGAACGGCGGCTTCCAGCTGCGCGCGCAGCGCGGCTGCGTTCTTGACCAGCGGCAAGAACGCATGCGTCGCGGCGCACGTGATCAGTTCGACGCAGCCGGCGTCGCGCAGGCTGCGAAGCTTGGCGATCAGATCGCCGCCCAGGCGATCGTACAGTTCCAGGAGCCGGCGGTAGCGGCTCCGGTACATGGCGGCTGCGGGCGCGAAGTCGGCTTCGCCGCGCAGGCGCGACGCTTCC
This sequence comes from Paenibacillus sp. sgz302191, assembly GCF_057749925.1. Taxonomy (NCBI): domain Bacteria; kingdom Bacillati; phylum Bacillota; class Bacilli; order Caryophanales; family Paenibacillaceae; genus Paenibacillus; species Paenibacillus sp. sgz302191. The sequence continues at coordinate 51,113 of NZ_JBYLHY010000039.1, read as the reverse complement.
TGGCCGGCCAGCTCGCTCAGCCCGGTCAGGTACCGCTTCATTTTGCGCTGCATGAGCGGGTCTTCCATCATCGCGAGCAGAGTAGGGGAGACGGAGAGCGTCAGACGGAAGCCGACGCCGTCCCGCAGGAGGGAATCCATCATATCGATCAAGGGAAGGTAGCTGTCCGCGACAGCTTCGTAGTACCAGCGCTCTTCCAGGGTGACGTCGTCATCCTCCCGGCGGACATACGGCATATGAGCATGCAGGAGAAAAGCGATATAACCGTGAGCAGGGGGAGTCATTCGCTGTCGCCTCCGGAGTCCGCATCCGTTTCCTTAACCGGATAGACGGAATACGCTGAGAATTGGTCATAGCTGAACGGCTTGATCAGAGTGAAGGCGAGCGGAGCTGCGGAGAGGGCATTCCCTTCCGGCAGGGAAGGGGCGGAAGCCGTTTCTTTAGCGCCGGCGGGCGTCATGACCGTATTGGAGCGCAGAAGGGGGAGAAACTGGCCGTGACCGTTCACAATGCCCAAATCGGCCGCATAATGCCTGCCTGGGCGGAACCCTTGCAAAAAGCAGGATTCCTCCTGCGGCAGCGGAAGCTCCCACGCCTCATTGGCGACGCTCCCGTCAAAAGATAAACCGGTAACGTCATAAATGCGCAGGCTGGGCAGCAGAGCGAGCCAGTCTTTTCCGAAATGCTCTTGGATCATCGCGGCTTTCCGTGAGGAGAGCTGCCAGTATGCAAACAGGACAAAAGGCGATTGCACGAGCAAATGCAGCGTATCCCGGTCCGTATAATCGGCGTGTACAGTTGGAGTTGAAGTGGAAATCCGACTCACCTTTTCTTTAGCGTGGTTGTTTTGAAGCAACTGCTTTTGAACTGGATTGATTGAGCAACATTGTAGCATACGCTGCGCGCAAACGAAAAATCTCCACTTTTGCGAAGTGGAGATCGTGTATGTCATTCACTCTACCGGCGGTTGACCTTGAGCGTACCGCATTCCGGTAAGCTTCACTAAAGAGTCGTAGCCATTCGTCGAGGTCGCGATCATCTGATAGTCGTCCTGCTTCACATTGGGAAAAGATGCCTTGTAACCGGTATGATATTGAACGATCATACTGGATGATTGATCGTCGTACAGCACATAGGCGATCTGTTTGGAAACGATGGGAATTATGTTCACGCCGCTCTCTCCTTCATCGTGAGAATCGAAAAAAATCAACGATATATGTATATGCTCATTGAAGAAGGTTTAGAATTTGTTCCCGGTAGTTGCGGACGAGCGCTTGCGCCAGCATCGGATTATCCGACTGGGCGACGACTTGGAAAGCGGGATCGTCGGCGTCGGGAAGCAGCAGAACCCAACCATCGTCGTGAAAAAATTTAATGCCGTCCAGCAGCTCGACGCGCGCATCTTTCGTGCGCTCCATCATGTTCCGCATCACCCGTCCTTTAACATCCCACGGACATGCAATCCGCTCGCGGTGCAGATGAAAGTCCGGCAGCAAAGAGAGGAGCTCGCTGAGCGGCAATCCCGTTCTATGCAGATGCAGCAGCACGAGTCCGGCCGCAAAAAGCGAATCGAACAGCGGATGCATATTCGTTTCCCGAGTCGCTTCCATTACCGCTCTGGCCCATTCCTTCGTGCGCACAATGCTCGCTCCGAGCCCTTCGGCCATGCTTTCCAGCAGATGCGGCGCGCTGACCGGGGCTCCTATCGTCGATCCCGGGCGGCTGTGAAGGTAGCACAAGTAGAGAAGCACTGTCTGCACGTCTTCGTTCACAAGGTCGCCACGCTCTGTGACGAGCCGCATGCCGCGCCCGTCATCGCTTAGCCGCAGCCCGAGGCTGGCCTGTGAGAGAGGCACAAAGGCGTGGAGCGGCTCCAGCAGGCTGGCCGCCGTCACATGGATCGCTTCCGTACCCAGCTCCTCGAAAAAGGGGATCGCCCATTGCTGAAACCAGGGGCTGGCTTCGATCACGATTCTCAAAGGCGGGACAGCGGTGCGCTCGTCAGCGATTTCTTTGGCCAAAGCGCGGACATACGCCTCGGTCCATTGGTGGTCCTCTTTGCAACTCCCAACCTGCCCGATAGGAGCACGGGCGTAATCTTCCTGCCAAAAGCTGTTTTCGACTTTACGTTCGGCGTTTCTGGCTATCGGCAGCCCCGAGCCGTCCAGACATTCGAGAGAGCAGTCGGCGGCTTCGCTGCCTGACCAGGCGATATGAATCCCTCCCGCCGCTCCAAGACTGCGAATGGCAAAAGCGGCTGCAGGCGGCATGCAGTCGCCCAAATCGATCACATGAGTGCCGACCGACTGCAGGCTCGCGATGACGATGCGCTTAAGCAGCCGGCAAAATTCATGCGGGGCGCCGCTCACAGTCAAAACTTTGCCTGCGGCTAACGTCGCGCCGTATGCGGTGGCGAATCTTGCGACGATTTCCGGCGTAAGATCGAGATTCGGGAGTCCGCTGACCCCGGATGTTTTGTATAAGGATTTGGAGGCTTGGTCGCCCCATATAAAAGATGTATGAAGCCGGGTATTATCGCGAATTTGTTTGCCCGGCCATATTTTCACATTCGGCTGAACCGTACTTCCGGAGCCGATTACGACATGACTGCCGACGACGGACCCGTCGCCCAAACTGGACGCCTCCTTGCAAACGATCCGGCTTGTCAAAGTCGACCCCGCTAGCTCGTTCCGCTCGGCGATGTGGTTGTGGTCCCACAGCACGCTGCGGGTCAGCACGCTGCCTTTGGACACACGGTTGTTTTTGCCGATGATGCAGTATTCGCCGATTTCCACATCATCCTCGAGCCGGCTGCCCTCCCCGATGTACGCCGGGCCAAGAATCTTCGCTTTGGCGCTCACTTCCACATTGTCGCCGACGTAAACGCCCGGCTGAATTTGCTTGCCCGGCAGGTTCGCCTTCACTTTGCCCCCAAGCATATCGAACTGCGTTTGCCGGTACTGCTGCAAATTGCCGATATCCGACCAATACCCGCTGCCGACATAGCCGTACAGGGCAAGATTATCGCGAAGCAGCGCCGGAAACAGCTGCTGGCTGAAATCAAATTCCGTACCGGAGGGAACGCGTTCCAGCGCCTCGGGCTCCAAAATATAAATGCCGGTATTCACCGTATCGCTGAACACTTCGCTCCAACTCGGCTTTTCCAAAAAACGCGCGATACGGCCCTGCTCATCCGTCATGACCACGCCGTATTCAAGCGGGTGTGCGACCCGAGCAAGCACCAGAGTAGCGAGCGATTGCTTTTGTTTGTGAAACGACAGCGCCTGCTTCAAATCAAAATCGGTCAACGCATCTCCGCTGATGACAACAAAGGTATCGTCCAGAAAATCGTGGGCATTTTTGACGCTGCCCGCTGTACCAAGCGGCACGGTTTCGTCAAAATAGCGTATATTCACGCCGAAGTCCTGGCCGTCTCCGAAATAACTTCGGATCACTTCGGGCAAATACTGCATCGTAACGGCAATTTCATGAATGCCATGGCTCTTCAGCAGCTCGACGATATATTCCATGCAAGGCTTGCCTACAAGAGGCACCATCGGTTTCGGGAGATGACAAGTCAAGGGACGAAGCCTCGTCCCTTTGCCTCCGGCCATAATTACAGCCTTCATTGTGTAACCTCCTAAGGATAAGCTAACAGTTTTCCGAAGGAAAACTTTTTTCGTGGTACCCTGAACGGCCACCAACCGTGATGACCTTTTGACCCCAGCACCGTCCCATGCATCTTCTGCATCCTATCATTGCGAACGCCGCCAACAAACACCGCACCAGTTGCATCCCGACTCACTTTCTCCACGTGAAAAGAATAGTTTCTTCGCAGCAAAATTTCGCACCTCAACAATTGGGAACGTCGGGAACGGGGAATTCCTGCACATTGTATTTGTGTAGAAAGGCGCATCCGTTTTCAACCTGTTCCGACAAGTAAATTATGTCTTTTCTGAGGCACAGTAATTTGTTTGCCCAAGCCGTTCGTGCCAGCGGGCAAGTGGGCAAACGGTGTCAAAAAACTGCGAAGTGCAGGTCTTTTCAGGTAAAAGCCTGTAATAGTTCAGGAAGTCCCGGTCCTGAAGGTCTTGCTAAAAAAAGCACCGTGCACAGCTCCCAGCCCGTGGTGTTGCGCTGCATGACGGCGGCCGGTCGACTGCACAATTGCAGGAAACCGCGAAGTCGGGGAGCTAATGAGCAAAGATGTACCTTTTACGAAAATAAACAGCAGTTGACCCGTTTATTTTAATTCTGTAGGGTGAGGTCTACTGCGTCATGAGAGTATTCGCAGGTTTCCTGCCCGCGCGATCGAAGGTAGCAGTCGATTCGACCGCCCCGATGAGTAAGAATAGTCGTTCCAGGTCAGAGCTAATTTGTTTGTCGCAGCCGTTCGTGAAGCGGGTAAGCAGCCTCGAAAACCTGCGAAAGTGCAGGCTTTTACCCGGTGAACAGCTTATTTGGAGAAAAAGCCTGCAATAGTGCAGGAATTCCTGGTCCAGAAGGTCATGGGCGAGAAAATAAGCCGAAAAACCTGCACATTTGCAGGAATTCCGCGAAACCGGGGCATTAATGAGCAAAAAGATGTACTTTTGCAGGTTTTCTGCCCGCACGATCGAAGGTAAGCGATCGATTCGACCAGCCCTGACGAGTAAGATGAGTCGTTCCAGGTCAGAGCTAATTTGTTTGTCGCAGCCGTTCGTGAAGCGAGTATGCAGCCTCGAAAACCTGCGAAAGTGCAGGCTTTTTACAGGTAAACGGCTCGTTTGGAGAAAAAGCCTGCAATAGTGCAGGAATTTCAGGTCCCGAAGGCCCTGAACGAGAAAATTTGCCGAAAAACCTGCACATTTGCAGGAATTCCGCGAAACCGGGGCATTAATGAGCAAAAAGATGTACTTTTGCAGGTTTTTTGCCACACGGTCGAAGGTAAGTGATCGATTCGACCAGCCCCGAGGAGTAAGAGTAGCCGTTCCAGAGCTAATTTGTTTGTCGCAGCAGTTCGCGAAGCGGGTAAGCAGCCTCGAAAACCTGCGAAAGTGCAGGCTTTTTCCCGGTAAACGGCTCGTTTGGAGAAAAAGCCTGCAATAGTGCAGGAATTTCAGGTCCCGAAGGCCCTGAGCGAGAAAATTTGCCGAAAAACCTGCACATTTGCAGGAATTCTGCAAAACCGGGGCATTAATGAGTAAAAAGATGTACTTTTGCAGGTTTTCTGCCACACGGTCGAAGGTAAGTGATCGATTCGACCAGCCCCGACGAGTAAGATGAGTCGTTCCAGATCAGAGCTAATTTGTTTGTCGCAACCATTCGCGAAGCGGGTATGCAGCCTCGAAAACCTGCGAAAGTGCAGGCTTTTTACAGGTAAACGGCTCGTTTGGAGAAAAAGCCTGCAATAGTGCAGGAATTTCAGGTCCCGAAGGCCCTGAGCGAGAAAATTAGCCCCAAAACCTACACATTTGCAGGAATTCCGCGAAAGCGGAGCATTAATGAGCAAAAAGATGTACTTTTGCAGGTTTTCTGCCCGCATGATCGATGGTAGCAATCGGCTTGACTTGCCCCGACGAGCAAGATGAGTCGTTCCAGGGTCAGAGCTAATTTGTTTGTCGCAGTAGTTCGCGAAGCGGGTAAGCAGCCTCGAAAACCTGCGAAAGTGCAGGCTTTTTACAGGTAAACGGCTCGTTTGGAGAAAAAGCCTGCAATAGTGCAGGAATTTCAGGTCCCGAGGGCCCTGAGCGAGAAAATTTGCCGAAAAACCTGCACATTTGCAGGAATTCTGCAAAACCGGGGCATTAATGAGCAAAAAGATGTACTTTTGCAGGTTTTCTGCCCGCACGATCGTACCAGCCATGCCCCTAACCTGCACATCTGCTATCGTACCTTTGGTGGCTCTTAGCGCCCGACGACCCGGGCTTTGACCGCGCCTTCGGCGGCCTATGACGCCCCGGGCTTTGACCGTGCCAGCGGCGGACCATGTCGCGCCGGGCTTTGACCGCGCCTTCGGCGGCCTATGACGCCCTGGGCTTTGACCGTGCCTGCGGGGGTCTATGGCACTCCGCGGTTTGACCTGCCATCGGCGGGCCATGACACCCCGCGCCCCCGCGCCATCGTTCCTTACTATGCCCATGTAAGGAAAATCTTATCGCGGCAATCCCGGCGGCGGCGGCCGGCCGTGGGCCGCGGGCTTACGCGTTGAGCCGCTGAGCTTGCGCGCGGTCGCCGGCTGCCGCTGCTTCGCTCGGCTCGGGCTGGTAATGATCCAGCTTGCGGTATTCGCTTTGCAGGCTTGCAGCAATTTGATTCCACTGATAGCGTGCCTGCACGAGCCTATAAGCGGAATCGGCCATGCCTGCCGCCTGCTCGGGGTGCAGCAGCGTTTCGCTGACGTGCCAGGCCAGCGATTCGACATGGCCTGGCAGTGCTTTGAATCCGTCGACTCCGTGACGGATAATTTCCGCGAGGCCCCCCGTATCGGATAAGACGAGCGGTCGCCGATAGGCCATCGCCTCCAGGGCTACGATGCCGAACGGTTCGTACAAGCTGGGGATGACACAGACGTCGGCGGCTTGATAAAGCCGGGAGCGTGCGGCGTCATCGACGAAGCCGGCAAACCATACCCGGTCGCCCAAATGAGCCGCCCGGCTGCGAAGCTCCTGCTCCATCGGCCCGGAGCCGGCGACGATCAGCTTGGCGTCCGGGATTTGCCCCAAAATAGCGGGCATGGCGTCGATCAAAATCTGGACGCCTTTTTCATAAACGAGCCTGCCGATATAAAAGATGACTTTATCACCGTCGCTCAAAAATTCCGGGCGGTGATCCAGATGGTGCTCCTGGCGGCCCTCCAGGTGGTGATCCAGACGGTGATTCTGGCGGCCCTCCAGTCGATGATCCAGGTTGCCCTCCGTCCGTTCGTCCGTACGGCCATCCGGGCCACCTTCAGTCCGGCCGCCCAAGCCGCTCACGGCAGTATGGCCGAGCCGGATGCCGTTCGGATAGATGCCTACTTTGTCGTGGGGCAAGCTGAATATTTGCTGTACCTGATCTTTCATATACTGGCTGCACACGAACACCCGGCTTGCTTCGTAGGTCAGCTTCCATTCGCTCCGGTGGATTTTGTGCTGGAGCTCGGTATGCAGCCGCCCCTGATTTCTCCCCCATTCGGTGGCATGGATCGTGGCGACGAGCGGGATGCCGTAGCTGTGCTTGATTTCTCTGGCCGTATGCATGACCATCCAATCGTGCGCGTGCAGGAGGTCGATTCTGCCTCCGTGCTCCTTCCAGCGGACAAGATGGTCGATCATCGCCAGGTTCATCTCGAACGTCCAGTCGTAAAAGTGAGTATCTCCCGAACAGTCGATGGGCAGCCTGTGGACGTATACGCCGTTCATTTTTTCAAAATAGGGCGCTCCGTAGTGGGAAGTCGTAACGACGTGCACGATCTCGCCTTCTGCGGCGAGCGCTTCGGACAGCTCATGCACGGCCCGCGACAAGCCGCCGACATGTTTGGGCGGGTATTCCCAGGCGAGCATGAAGATGTTCGGCCGGTGCCCGGTTTCGGCCAGCAATGCTTCCCAGTCCGTCAGACTGGGAATGATCGGGATGGGCGACAGGCGGTCGATGGCCGCGTAGTCCCGGTAATCGATGTCCGGGAAGCAGTTGTCGTGTTCCTCCAGCCCGGCCAGCGCCGCCTCATCAATGGCCCCGCGTTCAATCTGCTCGCACAGGTGATGGAAGCAGCCGAGATGAACCTTGGTCCGGCGAACCGCGTAATCGACGACGGTCTGGGCATCCATAATGAATGCCCAGTCGCTGCTCTGGGCGAGCATAAGCTCCCGGGCGGCCTGGTTAAGCGCCCGCTCCAGGAGATCCGCCATCGAATGCTCGCGGCTTTTCAGGTGCTTATGCCTGGTGGCGAGGCGTATCATTCGCTCTTCGGCTTGATGCAGATGCCGGTAGATCCAGTCGTTGTTCCCCTGCAGCCACACTTCAGCCGAGTGATTCCGTCCCCAACTGGATTCGTTCAGCTTGCCGACATCGGCGACAGGATACTCCCGGAGGTATTCGCCGGGCGTAATCATGGCGATTTCGTGCTGGTCGTGAAACGTTTTGCGGCACAGCATCTCGATCCAATCAGGCCCTTCATACCACCAATGGCCGAACAGTTCGGCATCGTAGGGAGAGACGATAAGCGGTTTGCGGTCCAGCCAGCGATGCCAATGCTCGGCCTGTTTTTGGCGGTTGAACAGGAAGTTGCCGGCGTGTTCGGCAGCTTTGTCCAGCGCCCGCTGCGGCCGGTAAGGCTCGCGATGGCTGCCTTTTCCGGTAATGCGGTAGTATTTGATGCCGGTGTTCACCCTCTCGTGCGTAGGCAGCACATACGGGCGTATATAATCCCACTCGCCGGCGTCGTTCCAGCCGAGATCCCAGCCGATATCGCGGTAATATTCCCGGTAGTCGTAGTCGCCGGGATAGCCTTCCGTCGCGCTCCATACCTGGCTGGCCGATTCGGGATCGCGGGGAAAGGCGCTGACGCCGTAAGGGCTCATCAGCGGGGCGTACAGCTCCCGGTTCGGCTGGGGCGACGCGAAGGCGACCGCAGTCGAATCGGAGAAAAAGTAATCGATCCCGTACTGCTTCAGAATCCGGTCGATCCCCGTGGTGAAGCCGCATTCCGGCAGCCAGATGCCCCGCGGCTTGCGGCCGAAATGCCGCTCGTAATCGCGCACCGCGGTCGCAATCTGCGCCTTGATCGCTTCTTCGGTTTTCATCAGCGGGAGGAAGCCGTGCGTAGCCGCCGAAGTGACGATTTCAATATGGCCGCTGTCCTGAAATTGCTTGAATTTGCGCACGAGATTTCCGCCGCAGCTTTCAAACAGCTTCTGCAGTTCGCGAAATCGCCGCGCGTAAAGCTTGGCGAGCGGGAGCAGCGTTTTATGGTTTTGCAGCCGAATCTGCTCCTTATCCGCAAGTCCGATCAGTTTGCTCAAGTATGCGCGGTAGCGCTCCTGCATAAGGGAATCGCCGAGCAGGGCCAGCAGCGTGGGCGTCATGGAAAACGTAAGACGAAAGCCGACCTGATCCGCCGCCAGCCGGTCCATCATCTCCGCAAGCGGCAAATATGTTTCGGTCATCGCCTCGTAAAACCAGCGTTCCTCCATGTAATCGTCCCGGTCGCGATGGCGGATGAACGGCAAGTGGGCATGCAGCACGAGCGCGAGATAACCCTTCAGCTCCGGCTTCTGTTTTATACGGTTCATCATAAAGCAGTTCACCTCGAGTAGGGGGTATAGGGCGTGAAATTTTCAAAAAAGCGCGGAGGAATGCGCCCGCCGGCTGCTCCTGATTCAGCTTCCGGAACGACGCCGAGGATCGCTTCCCCCCATGGGGCTTCCTGATCTTTTGGCGTTGCCGCACAGTTCGAGCGCAGCAGCGGGATAAACTCGCGGTTCCACGTATAAGTGCCGAAATCGAGCAAATAAGTGCGGTCCGCATTCAAGCCATGGATGTACCAGCTCGCTGCTTCCGGTGTCGTCCAAATATCGAAAAAACGGTGCGCGTTGCTTCCGGTAAAATAAATGCCGGTTACATCGTAGACGCGGACGATTTTGGGCATGGTTCCGTAATCGCACTCAAAATGCTGCGAAACAAGCCATCTCCGCCTGTCGCTGACCTCCCAATACGCGTAAAGCGAGCGGGCGTTCACCGGCATGACGTGCAGCAAATCTTTGTGATACCGCTCCGGAACTTCGAAGTCCGCCAGAGGCAATCCCTTCAATCCAATCCCTCCTTGCGCCGCCGGCATAAGCTGCAGCAGCATCCGTTGTTTGCCGTGTAAGGATGACTGTTTCAGGATTCGCAGGAGGCAAGCAAATTATGCGCGCACTGACAAAAACTGCTGTGGCCGGAAAAAAGGAATTTTGCTTGTTCGAAGCGAATATATTGGGGTATTCCGGGTAATCAGTAAGGAGGGAAATCCATGAGTTTTTGCTGTGGAGCCAGCATGATCGGTACAAAAGGAACGTTAAAGCACATTCGCACCCAAATTCACAATGTGCCTATACTCTTTTGCCCGGTATGTCACCGCATTGAAATTCATTATCTTGTAGAGAGCGAATATGAGATATTGGCGGAATACGCTCATGGCGACGGAGCGGCCGAGGTGGATTTCGCAGAGTATGTGGATGGCAAGGATCACATTCTGCACGATAATTGTGTCAATCACGAGGGCGAAGAGCCTTTGGATATCGTACGCAGCCAAATCGATATGGGGCTTGACCTGCTCAGTGTCGCGAAGACGATCGGCGATACGGAGTGGGAAGAACAGCTGAAAAAAAGATTGAAAATGCTCAGTGCCCGCCGAGACAAGCTGAAAAGCAAAAAAGCTTCGAAGCGCACTTAAACGATAAACAGCCGCTTTCGTTCCGATGAGGAACAAAGAGCGGCTGTTTCTTTTTGGGAGGCTGCCGTTTCCGGTCTAGCGAAGCTCCTGAAGCAGTTTGGCGAACTCCTTTTGCAAATTGCGGCTCAATGGAATTTTGGCCTGTGTATGCTGCAAATGGATCAAAAACCGCCTGGAAGCGGGGAAGACGCTTTCTTTTACGTAGGAAATGACATAGCGCATATTGACGAGAAATCCTTTATACGGACTGAACATATAGGTGCTGGACTGGGCCAGGATGTCGGTCAAGTTGGTGCCGGATTCAATCGTTTCCCCGTTCGTCAGGTAGATCATGGCATGCCGCTTGTCTTCTTTTTCGACGAACAAAATGGATTGTTCCGCGACTGGAATTTGCGACTTTTGATTTTTCACCGTGATCCACGTTGTTCCTTCGCTTCCTCCGGCTCCGGCTTCGAGCGCCGCTGCCGCTGCCCGTTCCGCTGCAATTTCCGCCACTGCCCGTGCGATCGCGGATTGGAATTTGGGGAACAGGACCGGTTTCGATAAAAAATACAAGGAACCGAGATCGTGAAAGCTGGTCAAAATATGGTCGATATTCGTCGTCCCGCTGACCATGATCACTTTTTGCTTATGGCCCGCCTGTCTCAAGGACTGCACCGTAGAAATGCCGTTCAAATACCCGCGCAAGCCGATGTCCACAAGCAGGATGTCCGGTTTGATCTCGTTAAATGTATCAAGCAAAGCTTCGCCGTCGGAAGCCGTAAAAACGACCTGCAATCCGCACTGCGCGCAGTAGTCCTCAAGCATTTTTCCAGCCCAATGGTTATCTTCCACGATAGCAACTGTAAAATGGCCATTCATATGAATTACTCCTATGCCAAAAACTGTTAAACTTTTTATTTCTGTGCCTCTCGAAATGTCAATTTGCACGCAGAAACGGCCAACTTAGTCCGGGAAGCGTCCGAAAGCCCGGATTTGATGTATGATAGTTTCATAGAACGACAAACTTCGAAGCGATTACCGAGTTGAAAAGAGGGGAAACTCTTGAACGCATGGATGCAGGGGGTCATTTCATTGTTGGAATTCGTCCCCATGATTATACTGTCTTTCGTATTGTTCAGGCAAAAAATACAGCCGCATCTGAAAGGAATGGCCTGTACTTCACTGGCCGCAGGAATTCTTGGCGCCTATATGGGCCCGCTTACATACATCGCCGGCATATTTGTGCTTTTTTGCGGATATTTGAAGTTCAGGCCTGCAGCCGCCTTGCTTGTGTCGCTGTCCGGGTACACCCTTGCCGTCATCGTCACCACAGGCGTTATTATTACGAGCGATTTGACCGGTGTGGTAGCTTTCTCGGCTGTGACTGAGGATCTTCTGGTATCCAGGCTAATGTCGATGCTGACGTTTCTGGCGAATCTCGCGGCTGCCGCGGTCATTGTCAAATTCAGATGGGGATTTACTTTTTTGGCGCATTACTCGAAATTAACGTTCTGCCGGGAAAATATCGGCTGCTACGGCTTCATGCTCGTCGTTATCGTCGGCATTGTGTTCCGCGATACGCTGCCGGTCAGCATGCTGGATGCGGTCATGCCTTTTCAAATGCTGAGTATGGCGACGGTTCTGTTCATTTATATGACGTTACGAAAAGAACTTTGGTTTTAAAGAAGTGGGGCTGGGCCCGCCTCCCGGTTTGGTGCCTGTATTAGCCGCAACGGATTCCGTAAGCAGCAGGTGAAATTTGCGCTGCGGCAGCGCGGCGATCGTTACGAATCTTCCATTTACCGAGTCTTCGAAATAAAGTTTGCCTTCTTGCGGGGCATACTTTTTTATTTTGTGCAAATTGACAAATAGATGCGTATCCATCTTAATAAAGTTATGCTCTTGTAAAACCTCCAGCAAATCCGTGAACTCGATGAGAGAATCCACATTTTGCCTGGTGATGCGGTCGGAAGCGAAATAGCGGATATCTTTATTGCCGAATTCGACGTACCAAATGTCGCTCAAATCGTGTTTCATTTGTGAAGAACTGACCGGGTGCTCTTCCAGGTAGCCGGCCCGAATCAGCATGTCCGTGTAGGGATAGTCGTAAGCTTGTGACAGCTTTCTTAACGTATCGGGGGACGGTTTGATCACCTCGTTCGTGCTTCGGTTGCGTCCCAGCTCCAGATCCCGGATGTAAGCGTGGGACAAGCCGCTTTTATTCGCCGCTTTGCGAAGTGACATTTTCCCGCGAAGCTGTTCAAGAAATTTTCCGAAACTGTTTGTGAGCTCCAAATAAATCGCCTCCAATATGCCATTATTTTATAGGAAACTGCGAAAAATAGAAACTCCATGTCAGGTTTATTTTGCCATTAGGTGCTGATTTGCTCTGGTATGGTATAATAGGTTTTGTTTTCTGACGGAATTACATAAAGAGTACCCCCGAATATGAAACGTTTATGACGAAATACCTATACTGTGAGGTGGAACGGTGCTACTGGTACTATTCAAGAAGTTTCTCGGAAAAAAACACTCCGGCTCGCCGGGTGAACTCCATTCCTCTCCGCTGGAAGAAACAGTTCATCGCATACAAAGTGGGGATTTGCGGCTGCGAAATCAATTCATCGCCGATTATCAGCCTTATGTGGCAAAAGTAACAAGCAGATTCTGCAAGCGGTATATCGATCCGGCCAGAGATGACGAATTTTCAATTGCTCTTGGAGCGTTCAACGAAGCCATCAGCCAGTATTCGGCGGCAATGGGGAGATCGTTTCTGGGCTTTGCGGAGACCGTCATCAGGCGGAGGCTAATCGACTACTTACGGAAGGAGCAGCGGTTTCAGGGACAAATCCCTTACAGTTCCTTTGAGCAGGAGGATGGCGAAGACAACTTCGTCAATCCGATTGAGATTCATCAAGCGATTGAAGCTTATGAGAAGCAAAAGGGATTAGAAGAGCGCCGGAGTGAAATCATGGAATTCAACCGGTGTCTGAAGGATTTTGACATTGATTTTTCCGAACTGACGGAAGCCTCTCCGAAGCATGACGATTCCAGGCAGATGCTTTTTGGCATCGGCTATACGCTTTCACAGGATGCAGAGCTTATGCGCACTCTGCTGACTAAACGGCAGCTGCCGATCAAGGAGCTGCTTGCCAAGGTTCAAGTTTCCAGAAAAACTTTGGAACGGAATCGCAAATATTTGATTGCGATCGCACTGATTTTTAACGGGCCTTACCCGTATTTGCGGGATTATTTGCAAATTCGTGTCGATGATTGAGGTTACAGAAAGGAAGAACTGCGCATGAACAAAGGAATCGTAATGGAATTGGGCGATAGCACAATCATTGTCATGAGTCCGGACGGTCGGTTCGAGAAGATCCCGCGAGGCACCCGAAACTGCGAGGTCGGGGAAGAAATTGTATACGCTCCGGCCCCGAAAAGCATGAAAATCCCGCGGATGGCCATCTTGTCGGGGTTGACTGCGGCGATTGTACTGTGCTTTGTACTGGTATCGACCCTGTCGGGCAAGGTGCCGAGCGGCCAGGTCGTCGCTTACGTTTCGATCGATATTAATCCTAGCGTAGAGATGGGCATTGACAACAAGGAGATCGTTCAAGATTTAAAGGGGTTGAATTCGGACGGAGAAGCGCTCATCCAATCTATGGTTTACAAAGGAAAGTCGCTGACTAACGTCACTTCGGAAATTTTGGACAAGGCGGAACAGGGGCCGCTTGCTAGCGGAGAAGGGGACATCATCATCAGCAGCACGCTGGTCGAGGATAAGGCGGGTATCGACGATGAGGCGATCGCGACCCAGTTGAAGGAGCAGGTAAACAAACACATTCGGGACGCTCATCCCAATCAGGTCAAAAATTATGAAGTAACTGCGTTTGCCGCACCGCAGGAAGTCAGGCAGGAAGCCAAGGCAAACGGGGTCTCGGCGGGCAAGTACGCGATCTACCTGAACGCGCTCGATAATGGCGCGAAAGTGTCGCTCGACGACATCAAGTCGGTTTCGATTCATCAGCTTGCCAAGGAGAACGGCGGAATCGACAAGATCGTTAAACCCGATAAGCCGATTAACAAGACCAGCCTGAAAAAGCTGATTGAAGAAGAAAAATCAGGCAAGCTGAGCGAAAAGGTTCAACAAATGGCCAATGAGCGGGAGAACGACGATAAGAGCTCCAAAAACGGCAAAAATGACAAGACAGACAAAAACGGGGACAAAAACGGCAGCGGCAAAAACAACAATAATAACGGCGCCAGCAGCAATAAAAACAACGACAGCGGCCAGAAAAACAACTCAAATGTCAAAAACAGCGCCAAGCCGACCAAAACGCCTACACCCAAAAACGGCAGAGACGACAACAACTCGGATAAAAACAGCAATGACGACGGCCGAAATAATAACGATGATAAAAAGTCGACGAGGAGTCAAGACGATCAGGGCAACCAGGATCGGGATCCGCGAAAAGACCCATCGTCAGGGCCGTCTTTAAGTCCGAACGGGAAACCGTCGGCAAAGCCGTCGGCCAGAGCTTCTTCCACGCCCAAGACGGGCGATTCCCGTTCCAAAGACAATCAGGACGATGGAGACGGCAATAAAGACGACGGGAAAGACAACAAAAAGGACAATAATAAAAACGACAATAAAGACAATAAAAGCAATAAAAACGACAGATCCGGCAAAAGCGACAACAACTCCGACGACAACAATTAATAGAGCAGCCCGAAAATCGAGCAAAAGGACTTCAAATTCCGCTGTCAAGCGGAGGATGAGGTCCTTTATTGCCAATTTCATAGAAACTGCGTTCATGCTAACGGAGAGATTTGCTTAATCTAATAATTCGTAATAGACGGCATTTACATAAGAACGTACGTGCGATATGATGGTTTTGCATATATATCCCAATATAGTTTGGTGTTGGATTATTCGGTTACATTTGGTGAATCTCATCTGGGGAGGGACGGCATGGACAAGAATTCTGTTTATAGAACAAACATTATAGGCGGTGGTGAGGTTGGCGCCATTTCGGTCGACATGGATAAGAGTGTTGTTCATGAAACAAACAGCTTATTTTGGGATACAAAAGGAAATGATGTTTTAGGAGCAACCTCACTTCCTTTTTATGGAGCATTTGTCTCAGAAGAGAAATGCCAGCTTTTTGGCGATGTCTCAGGGAAAAAGATTATTTTGACTATGTTTATTCGATTTATGCAATAGGCTGGACAACCGACCTAGAGGGTACTTTTCGCCGGATTGCTTCTTACCTAAAAAAAGACGGCGTATTTATTTTCAGCTGGTCTCACCCTATACACAAATGTGTTGCTGCAGAAAATAATATGCTTGTTTTTAAAAAATGTTATTTCGATGAATCTTGGTATTCGGTATCTCTTGACGGAAGTACGCTAACATTATCGGACCGTAAACTATCAACCTATGTGAATGCGTTGGCAAAAGCGGGATTTGTCATTGAGCAAATGATTGAGCAATCTGATGATGAAATTGTGCAATCGCGTAACAGCGATTTTGCAAAAAAAGCAAAGATGCTTCCTGTAACTTTTGTAATCAAGGCAAGAAAACTATAGTATCCGCCTGATGGTTTAGCAATTCAGAAATCCGCGTAGGATCAACAAATCCAGTCTATAACTTTATTTTCTTCGGACACAAGTTGTATTACAATAGAAATACAGGCTGTTGAAAATAAACGCGCCGGAACCGATAGACGCCAATCCGCCTGACGGTGCGAAGAAAACCTGCAAAAGTACATGAATTTGCGCCCTTGATACGCTGGTCACGAGCAATTCCTGCAATTGCGCAGGTTTTTCGTTGCGCACACGGGCTCAGGTTCATTTTCACCGAAAATTCCTGCACTTTCGCAGGCTTTTCGCCAACATGAAGCATTTTCGCAGGAAAAACCTGTACTTTTGCAGGCTTTCTCCGGTTCTGGGAGTCTGCCCGATGAACCACGTATGCCAAATGAAGGGTATTTATGCAGCGTTAGCGGCAGTATAGCAGTCATTATTCACCCGGTATGCACAAAAGTAACTCCGTCGGACAGACTCCCGGCTTGCCAAATCGTCTCGCACCCGCCCAGCGACGTAACCCCCGCGCTTGGGGAGGCGCGAGCGGGAGAGCACAGCTGAGTCAAAATTAGGCCAAAGTGCCGTCACTTTCTCAGGCAGCCGGCAATAGCACTATTTTTATATGTGGTAACAGGAAGGGAGTTTTCCAGTTTGAGATACAGTACGTTCGGCCAATCAGGCTACAAAGTATCTTCGCTCGGCTTCGGGGCGATGAATCTTCCTGGGGTGCCGCTGGATCAGGCAAGGGAAGCGTTGAATTACGCGCTTGATCAAGGTATCAACTATATAGATACCGCGGCCGCTTACCGCAACAGCGAAGAGATTATCGGCGAGTGTATCTCGCATCGCAGAAATGAATACTTTTTGGCCACTAAAACGGGCAAGCGTGATTATGCCGCAGCCAAAGAGGAAATTGACCGCAGCCTCACCCGGATGAAAACGGAATATGTAGACCTTTTGCAAGTTCATTATGTCAACTACGTTCACGAATTCAAGCAAATTATGGGCGAAGGCGGCGCCTATAAAGCCGCGCTGGAAGCGCAGCGGGAAGGCAAGGTGCGCTTTATCGGCATAACCGGGCATCGTCCCGATCTGCTGGCGAAATGGATTTCCAAAGGGCAGTTCTCGCAAATTTTGTTCCATCTGAATTTGGCCCAGCCGTTTGCGCTGGATGAGCTGATTCCGAAAGCAACGGAGCTTGATTTGATGAAAGTCGCAATGAAACCGCTATCCGGGGGCTTTATTCAACCGGTAGACCGCGCGATTCGCTACCCGTACAGCCAGAACGTGCATGTGACGATTTCGGGCATGGTGAGCGTCAAAGAGGTGCAGGAAAATTTGGCTGCGCAGGAGCGCGAGGTAGGCGACGAGGAGCGCAGGGAGCTGGAGCAGCTTGCGATTGAACTGGGCGGGCACGACTGCAGACGCTGCAACTATTGCTCTTGCCCGGTGGAAATCGCGATTCCCGACGTGATGATTTCGAGCAAAATCCGCGACAAGTTCGGCTTGCTGCCGAAAGGAAGCGGGTTTTTCGACCGGCAGAAAGACAAGATACTCGCTTGCGCCGATTATGATCCTTGCAAAGAAAAGCCGTTGTGCGAGGAAAAATGCCCGTACCATCTGCCGATGCAAAGCGTCATTCAAAAAGCGGCCCGCTACTACGCGTAGCGGAAAGCCCGGCAATCACGCTGCAGCAGCGCCTGGACCCGTGTCCGTGAGCTTGGCTGCAGCGTATTTTTTTGCTTTTGCAAGGCGGAAAATGGTAGCATGGTTAACAACAAGCGATAAGGAGTAATGCAGCGTATGTTTGAAAAAACGATAAACATAACCGTGAACGCGTTTTCTTCGTTCATGCACGCGGATGCGGAGGCGGACGCCATCGTCGTCTGCCTGACGGAGGCGGAGCTGCGGCAGGACGCGATCCTCGGCCAGCCGCAGCTGGACAGCGCCCTTCGCCGCCTGCGCGAGAAGGGCGTCTTCACCGGCGCCTCGGGCGAGCTTGAGGCGCTGCCCACGCACGGGCTGCTGCCGTACGCGTACGTGCTGGCTGCAGGGCTCGGCCCTGCAGCCACGCGCGATACGCTGCGCGCAGCCACGGTCTTCGCAGCGCGCGAGGCGCTCGCGCTGCGGCTCGACCGCTTGGCGCTGAAGCTGCCAAGCGGCGTCGACGCGCGGTCAGCGGCAGGCGCGCTGACCGAAGGGCTGCTGCTCGGCGCGTACCGCATCCGAGCGTACCGGTACGGCCGGCCCGAGCGGGCGGAGATCCGCCGGGCCGTGCTGCTGACAGAAGCGGCTGCCGAGGCAGCGCTTCTGGAGGAGGCGATCCTCCGCGCCGAGGCGGTGGCGGAGGGCACGAACTATGCCCGGGATTTGACGAACCTCCCGGGCAACAAACTCATTCCGGCTTCCCTCGCAGAGGAAGCCGTCAAGCTCGCCCGGCACTACGGCTTCGCCGTAGAAGTGCTGGACGAGCACGACATCGCCGCCCGCGGGATGGGCGGCCTGAGCGCGGTCGGCGGCGGCAGCGTCCACCCGCCGCGCATGATCACCCTCCGCTATGAGGGTGATCCGGGGAACGCCGACGCGCTGGGCCTCGTCGGCAAGGGCGTCACCTTCGACACCGGCGGCGTGTCGATGAAAAAGCCCGAAGGCATGGAGGAAATGATCAGCGACATGGGCGGCGCGGCCACGCTGCTTGGCGCCATGCACATCGTCGGCAAGCTGAAGCCGAAGATCAATCTGATCGTCGTCATTCCGGCGGCGGAGAACGCGACTTCCGGTTCGGCCTACCGCCCGGGCGATATCATCACTTTGCTGAGCGGTCATTCCGTGGAAGTGCTGAATACGGACGCGGAGGGGCGCATTATTTTGGCGGAGGGCGTCGCGTACGCCAAGCAGCTCGGCGCGAACCGGCTCATCGACGTCGCCACGCTGACGGGCGCGATATTGGTCTGCCTGGCCGACGTGGCGACAGGGGCCGTGACGAACGATGATGAGTTCCTGAAACCGCTGCTGAAGGCTGCGGCGGAAGCCGGGGAAAAAGTATGGCAGCTGCCGAACTATCCGGAATACAGAGCGATGCTCAAAAGCGACGTCGCCGACATCAAAAATTCGACGACCGCAGACCGTTGGGCGGGTGCGATTATAGGCGGGCTGTTTATCGGCTATTTTGCCGAAGAAACGCCATGGATTCATCTGGATACGGGCGGCACTGCCTGGCTGTGGTCGGAAAAAGGCATCGAGCCCAAAGGTGGCACAGGCGTGATGGTGCGCACGCTCGCCGCTTACTTGTGCGGCATCTAGCGGCAAAAAAAGTCACCTCGCTTCGAGCCGGCTCCCATTCCCCGATAAGGGAATGAGGGCGGCGTCTGGCGTGGTGACTTTCGTTTTGCCGGCGGAGCTCAGGCTCCCAGCGATTGTCCGCGCGTCTTGGCGCTCTTGCCCGGCACGCCGAGCAGCTCTTGCAAGTCGGCCATGCGAATGACGAAGCGGTTGATTTCGCTCGTCGTGTAGGAAAGCTGGTAAGTGCGCTCGACGAGCTGTTTGAGCGAAATGCCGATCCAGTTTTTTTTCCGTGGATGCGGCTTGAGGTCATGTTTTAATACGGACATGGAGGCGGCATACGGGTCCGGCTGAGAAGAGCCGGCGACCTTAACGTCGTCCAGATTAAAGTAGAGCTTACTGCGATTCCACTGCACATATCCCGGTTCAAACAAAATAAAGAGCAGATCGGCGTCCGCCGTTTCGCTGCCGGGCTGCTTGATTAAGCGCACGGCATGGCCTTTGTCCGGCCTGATATATTGATTCGACTTGCTGTCCGGCAAAAAAGGGACGATCAGCAGCGGACAAACGCTGGCGATGTACAAATAATCAGTTGACTGAAAAACTAGAGAGAGTACAATAAAAATCAAAAAGAGCAGAACACTGGTGAAAAGTCCAAAGTTGTTCGGTTTCATAGATTTTCGATAATCCCGCCTGACGTGATAGATTCGTCTAACGCTAACAGAACTATTTTACCACAAGAGACTTGCAGATTGCAGCTTTAAAGATAGGCCGATAGGCACAAACCCCACAAGACGGCTACAAGAGGTGACAGCAGCTATGAATATTTGGAACAAATTGCGTAATCCCAGGAAAAAAATGTCGCCTAAACGAAAATACTTGACGATAGCAATCTTGGAAGGTTTTCCGGCTGTCGTTATTTTTCAGCTATTGGGAGGCCCTTTTCTGACCGGGTATTTGCTTTATCTGGGTGCTTCCTCCCAGGAAATCGGGTTCGTGCTGGCGATAACGACGGTCGTGAATGTCGTTCAGATTTTAATGGCGGTCGTGATGCAAAAAATTCATAACCGCAAAGCGATGCTGCTCGTCTTCGGCTCGCTGCACCGCCTTCTGTGGCCTGCCGTCGGTCTGATTCCCTTTCTTTTTCCCAAGGATTTGTGGGTAGTCATGTATATCGTGCTGTACACTTCGGCTCACGTCTGCAATGCTGCGGGAACCGTCGTCTGGACGTCCCTGATCAGCGACGCGGTGCCGTCTGCGGTGCGCGGAAGGTATTTCGGCATCCGCAATACGGTGCTCGGGGCGATGAGCAGCTTGGCCTTGTTCGTCGGAGGCCAGGTGCTTGACCGGTTTCCGGGCGGCGAAGGCTTCCAGTATTTGTTCATCATCAGCGGGGTATGCGCGCTTTTGAATATTTTGGCGTATTGCTTTTACCCGAATCCGCCCTTCGAGCCGTCTGTGGAGGCCAATCCGCTCGGGATGATCGGCAAGCCGCTCAAGGACCGCGGTTTTGTGCGGGCGATTGCCTTCCTGTCGGTCTGGCTGTTCGTGCAGGGCGTGACTGTGCCGTTTTTTTCATATGTAATGCTCAAGCTGATGAACATCAGTTATGAAGAAGTTTCGCTCATTACGGTCGTCCATACGCTTGTTATGATGGGAAGCTACTATGTCTGGGGCAACTTGAACGTCCGCTACAGCGCACAGCGCCTGCTTTTGTGGTCGCTGCCGATTATCGCCGCGGCTTGCCTGCTTTGGGGCGGGCTGGCCGTACTGCCGCCGCTTGTCGTGCTGTATGCGGTTCATATTGTGCTCGGCATCGGCCTGGGCGGTTTCAACCAGATGGTATTCGCGTTTACGATCGGTGATACGCCCAAAAGGGAAAGGCCGATGTACGTGGCCGCATATTCCGCTTTAACCGGATTTGCCGCATTTCTGGGCCCGATTTTCGGGGGCAAAGTGTACGAATGGATCGCCGAAATGCCGATGTGGGTTCAGGTATACGGCGTGTCCGTGCTGGCCGGCGCTTTGCTGCTTGTTTTCGGCTTGACGGTAGGCCGTTTTGTGCTTGGGAACGAATCATGGAAGAGGAGAGAGTATACACAATGAGACGTAAAAGAATCGGTCTGATCGGTCTTGGAGACATTGCGCAAAAAGTGTACCTGCCTTTGCTGTCGGCAAGCGAGCAGGTGGAAATCGCCGGCATTATGAGCGCTACGCCGGCTACTGTGGAGCGAATGAAGGCGAAGTACCGCATTCCTTTCGGAACGGACAAGCTTGACGAACTGCTTGGACTCGGTCTTGACGCCGTATTTGTCCACAGCCCGACTCCGACGCATTTTGATATCGCGATGCGCTGCATCGATGCGGGAGCGGCCGTATACGTCGACAAGCCGCTGTCCTACAATTGGGAGCAGTCTGTGGAAATGGCTTCCTATGCGGAGCGCAAAGGCGTCCTGCTGGCGGTGGGCTTTAACCGCCGGTTTGCCCCGCTCTATGCGGAGGCCCGGCAATGGCTGGCGGAAACGGGCGGGTTCGATTGGTGCTCGGCCGCCAAACACCGCATCAAGCAGCAGACGAACAGCGCCAAGGAAACGCTGTACGACGATCTCATTCATATGCTGGACCTGCTGCTGTGGCTGGGAGACGGCCCGTATGAATTGAATACGTACAATCAGCAGGTGGATGGAGAAGGCAGGCTGCTTCACGCTTCGGGAAGCTTGTCCTTCGGCACGGCGACAGGGACGTACAGCATGGTCCGGCTGGCCGGCGCCGACTTGGAAAAAGTCGAGCTGCACGGCAGCGGACGGTCTGCGGAAGTGACGAATCTGGAATCCGCCATCCTATACGAAAAGGGGGCCCCGCCGCGCATCCGTACGTTCGGCAGCTGGGATTCGGTGCTGGAGCGCCGCGGCTTTGCCGGAATCGTCGGGCATTTCTTGGCCGCCCTGGACGATCCACAAGCCTGCTCCATCCGCGCCGATCTTGTGCTCGGTTCGCATGAGCTGGTGGAACGGATATCGCTATAAAACGGCGCCGGCTTGTTTACCCTCTGGGCGCCCACAGCATGACCGAAACGCCGACAAGGCATATCCCGGCCCCGATCCAGTCGTAGAGGTCGGGCATTTTTTTATCGACCCACCAGCCCCACAGAACCGCCAGCACGACAAAAATGCCGCCATAAGCCGCATATACGCGCCCGAAGGACGGGAAGCTCTGCAAAGTCGGAATAATACCGTAAAGGATCAAAATGACTCCTCCAAGGATGCCGTACCCGTAAGGCTTGGACTCCCGGAGCCACAGCCAGATGAGGTAACCCCCGCCGATTTCGGCGAGACCTGCGACAATAAATAACAAGAGGGCGGACACCATTTTGCAAGCAGCTCCTTTTTGCTTTTCATTGTAGCTTGATTCGGAATAACAGGCAATCCTGTCGGAAAAGGAGCGTACACCCGATGTCCAAGGCCGATCATATGCTGTCGATTTTGTGGATGTTAAAATCAGGCAAACGGGTCACCGCCAAGCAGTTGGCGGACAAGCTCGAGATCAACGTTCGCACCGTTTACCGCTATATTGACGCATTGTGCGCCAGCGGGGTTCCGATCATATCGGATTCCGGCCATCATGGCGGCTACAGCTTGTCGGGGCCGTTCGCCGATTCCCCGCTCGTTTTTGACCTGGAAGAGCAAAAAGCGCTGATCCATGCCGCGCAGTTCGCCCAGGAAGCCGGGTACCCGTTTGGCGAGCAGTTGGAGAGAGCCACTGCGAAATTAAAGCTGTACACGAACCAGGAGCAGCAGCACGCAATCCGCCGCCACGAGCTGGGCTTCGATGTGATCAGCCCGCAAGCGGATGCGTCCGAGGTTTCCATGCTGAGAGACCTGGAAGGCGCCGCAGCCGACAGCCGCAGCCTTGTTTTGGACTATCAAAAAGGATACGGGAGCACGACCCAAAAGCGCGAACTGAACCCCTACGGCCTCGTCAACTGGAAGAACAAATGGTACGTCGTCGGCCAGTGCCGGCTCCGCGGTGAAATCCGCAGCTTTTGCGTCGACCGCATCCGCAGCTTGAGCCTGACCGGCGAACGCTTTGAGCGCCCGGCGGACTTTTCGGCCAGACAGTTCTTTCTGTCCAACCTGCTGCCGCCATCGGATCGGCCGGAAGAGCTCATGCAGGTAGTGATTCAGGGCAAGGAGCAGGCCATCGACGATTTGTGCGGACATTGGTATCTGGGAGCCGCCATCGTCAAGCGTACCCGGACAGAGGCATATTTTATGATTGAAACCAGGGCGATGGACGGGCATCTTCCGTATCTTCTGCTTAGTTATGGAGGGACGATCCGGGTTATGGAGCCCGACAGTCTCAAAAAAGCGCTGGTCGAAGTCACCGGCAGCCTTCTTGATTTTTACCGGGCCCGTTATCTTGACTGACTGCAGTTGTCAGTGAAGACTGGCTATGATGTAAATATGAAAATCTACCGAACGGATTCCGTCTGGCTGGCCGGAATGAAAGGCTGCAGCTACGAGCAGGTCGTAGCGCTGCTTGAAGGAGTCAGCGAAAGAACGAGCGGCAAAACGCTGGAAGAACTCGACGCCACATACGATGTACTGGCTGCGGAGTATAAAGATTTTTTGGCAAACGAGGCAGATTTGCTGGCGGTCAAGGAGTTCCCGCATCCGACGTACGGCGTGCTCCGCGCCAGCATCGACGAACTCATCCACCATATCGTCAACCACGGGACGTACCACCGCGGCAACATTTCGTCGATGCTCCGCCAAGCGGGACACGCCGGGGCTTCGAGCGATTTTGTGTTTTATTTGTACGAGGTAAATAAGTAGAAAACACCGCTTCGGACCTGCCTCTCTGCTCAAGAGGGCCGGCCCGGGGCGGTGTTTTTCCCAAATCAACTCATTTTAGTTAACTGATAATTGATAGTAGTTTGGACTAACAGTATTTTGAGACGTATAAATATGTATTTTGTACTTGGTGTTGGGCTGAGGATGAATTTGAACCTGCGATATGGAATTGTTATCAACAAGCCATTCCTTAGAAACAAAACCGCCCCATTCATCAGTGATTCCCCAATTGTACGCCTGTCCGCCAGCCGGCATGACTAGTGTTATTGTTGCAGTTATTCCTGGGAAATAAATAGAAGAAGGGAATTCGAGAGAGTACCAATCATGGTCGGTTGGGCTGCTTAATGTACCCAATTTGGTGAAGGTGTAAGGATTTGTAGTACCTGTCACGTCTCCTGCAAGAAACGGTTCCGGAGTGCTAAAACTGTTATTCTGGTCGTTTAATTTTTCATAAATAATACTGTTTGCAGCAAGTGCGGAGTTTGTACCGAATGCCAGCATGGAAACTGTTGCTAATGCTACTGTGATGGTTTTTAGATTCACGGCGTAGAATCCTCCTAAATAAATATAATATATGGTATTAATTAACAAGTAAAATATTACCACAAAAATTGTAAATTTCATCATACAAATTGACTAGAATAGAAAATCAGGAAAATATACCTATTAATATATAATATTTTCATAGATTGTTTATTTTAAGGATTTATTGAGGCTTTGTTGTTATTGTAAAAAACACTTGATATTTAAGTCTTTTCCTCAAAAACAACTTTGAGATTGTAAGTTTAAACGATGGGGGCAGGGAATACCGCTCCAAAATGCCTATGGACTTGTCTGTTGAGGAAGTTTGCGGCGGTAGGAGAATCAAAAGGGGAGCCTAATGTTTGGCGAAGCCGCTCTTTCTTAGCGCGCGCTTCTCCCTTGCAGGTTGCAGCCTTCTCAGCAAAGGGGGATTAGGTGAATCGATAGAGAGAAAACCTGCGAAAGTGCAGGTTTTTCCTCCGCAACTGGCTTATTTTGGCGAAAAGCCTGCAAAAGTGCAGGAATTTTCGCTGAAAGTGAACTTGAGCCCATGTTCCCGCTGAAAAGCCTGTACAATTGCAGGAATTCTTCAAGGCCAGCGATCAAGGACGCAAATTCATGTAATTTTGCAGGTTTTCTTCGTGCTGCCAGGCAGATTGTGGTTATCGCCACTGACACAGGGGTTTTTCAACAGCCTGATGAGTAGAGTATCCTTACTTGCTTGCTTGTCTATGCCATAACAATCGGGGCTTTCCCATCGATGTAGTTCGATGCGGGAAAGCCCCGTACGTTTGACGGCGCTGCCGGCCAAGACGCTTACTGAAGCCGAAATTCACTAGGCGTAACTCCGGCAACCTGTTTGAAAATTCGGCTGAAATAATACGGATTCGGATAACCGACCCGTTCCCCGATCTCTTTGACAGACAGTTCTTTTTGGTTTTTCAATAAGTGCCGCGCTTCATTGATGCGAAGCGTTATCAAATATTTGGAAGGCGGCTCGCCTGTATGCTTGATAAATAACTTCGTCAGATAGGAAGCATTAAAATTAAATTGCTTGGAAATTTGCTCTAATGTCAGTTCTTGCCGGTAGTTATTTTTGATAAAGAGCTGAATCATGTCAACGATCTGTTCGGGAGAGTAAGTGCGGTTCTCCGGGATGGAGAGTTTATGAACCTTGGCTTGGTTCCTCTCTTTATCCAACTGCATTTTGATTCTGCCCAACGCTTGCTCCAGTTCAGTCTGTTTAACGGGCTTTAACAAGTAGTCTGCAGTCTCGTACCGGAGCGCCTGTCTGGCGTACTCGAATTCGTCATAGCCGCTCAATACGATTTTTTTAACGTGGGGAAAGAGCAGAGACGTTTGTTTTAAAAGCTCTAACCCGTTCATGACCGGCATTTGAATATCGGTGATCAGCAGGTCAGGGCTTGAATCTTCCAGCAAATGCAGGGCTGCCGCCCCATCCTGTGCGGTACCGCATACTTCGAATATAGGATCGATCTGCTGCACCTTTTTTACGAGATTATGCAAAATTAGCTGCTCATCCTCCGCTATAACGACTCTAATGGTACCCATGAATTGCATACACCTCCTTACATCCTTTATAGATTTCCGCCTATGGTAACTTGAGCGCCGCCTTCAGGCAGATTGGCGATCTCAAATACCATTTGCGGTCCGTAGCTCATTTTTAAACGAATATATATGTTCATGAGACCCATTCCATCGAGCTGCAGATTCGGAACTAGCCCCGTTTGCTCAATATGGCTTACTTTTGCGTTCACTTCCTCAAGAACCTCCGATGAAAACCCCGGACCCTTATCCCTTACGCTGACTATCCACCTGGAAGAATCCGCATAGCCTTGTATGTGTATATGCCAGGGCGGGGACAATTTTGTGCTGTATTTTAATGCATTTTCTACAAGAGGCTGGATGATCAGTTTGGGGACATGGATATCCCGCAGCTTGTCATCTATCTCGAATTCGTAGTGCAGACTGCCTCCATAGCGATATTTTATACATTGAAGATATTTTTCGGTATAGGATAGTTCGGTATCCATTGCAACCAGATTGGAATCGTCGGAAGAAATGTAACGAAGCATGTCGGACAAGTTTTCAATCATGCCCACAATTTGTTCGTTCATATGCTCTTCTGCCATAACGCTAATGGTAGCCAGCGTATTATAGAGAAAGTGCGGGTTCATCTGGGATTGCAGCGCCAGCATTCGGGCCTGCAGCTCTTGAGATTGAGATAACAGTACCTGGTCCATAGACAGTTTCAGCCGCTCGCTCATTTTAATAAACGCAAGCTTCAAACGATCCAGTTCGTTAAACCCGCTGTTCAGCTGCAATTGGGAGTTGGAAGATATCGTTTCGAGATTGGTAGACTTGATGGCTGCATGCATGGAAGCAATCGGCTTCGTGATTCTCCTGGCCGCCAGATAAGACAGGAAAATGGCCAATGTCAGAATAATTAAGCTCAGCAGCAAAAAAGCTCTTGTAAACGCTGTCAAAGGTGCTAAAAGTTTTTTTTCGGAAATGATGACGGCTGTATTCCAACCCGTGTAGTCGGAATGATTCAGCGTGTACAATTCCCGGTTTTTTGTTTGCGGATTCATGATGTAGCCGTCGGATATATCTGAATGGCTCAGAAAATGACGAATATACTCGTTTAAATTCTGACTGTTCGCGTGAATCGGATAAATTAAATTTCCCTGATCGTCGTAAACGATCAATTTCTCGCTCCCGTCCGTTTGTGCGATCTGATTGCTTACCGATTTAAACGCATTGCTTACGGATTGTTTGACCTCGGCTATTCCTTCCGGCGTATTGTACTTGTCGAAGAAAACCCTTAATAACGAAATGGAGCTGGCGTCATCCTGGGAAGAAAGAAATTGAGCTAATTCTTCATCCTTTTCCGGAATGGTGATCACTTTTCCTTTTTCATTTTTCAGCACTTCCTGATACCACGGTTTATCTGCCAGACGAATAACGGATTTGCGGTTATCGTAGCCGGAACCGAACATATTGCCGTCGAAATCGTACAAATAAATTTGCTGCGCCGGAAAAGCAGGGCCGTTGGCTGCGACGAGTATTTCGGTCAAATCCTTTGAATTAGTAATAGCGTCACCGGCATTGTAAGACGGCTTTCCCAACTCTTTAGAATCTTGGGTGAACTGGAGGAACCGTTCCTTGACCAGATTGGAATACAAAATATTGAGAGAAACCGTATCCATCTTCTGTATTTCCGCATTCAGCTTTTCGTTCACCGTGGCGGACGTGCTGGCAATTGAATCTTTGGCTTTATTCTTGAGCCAGTAGGAGGACCAGGAGTAAAAGGCAATGAACGAAATGGTCAATACGATAACGATGATCATCGAGTAGGTCAGAAACAGAATGGATCGGATGGATTTCTGCCTGAAATTCATAATCGCACCTCCCATCTTATTTTGCGGTTTGTGTCGACTATTGTCAAAATATTTAGGCAGGTAAAATATGTGCAAACGAATAGCTTGATTTGTGCATGGTTTAGGGAAACATATAAAACTATAATGAAAGCGTAATCATCGATGAGGACAATGAAGGCTAGAGAAATAAAACGAGTGGAGCTGTCAGCTATGAATAAACATATGTACCCTTTCTATTTCACGTTGGGAGCGTTTCTGCTGTATGTGCTGCTTTTCGTATTGCCCGGTTTCATGGGAATCATGTATTCGTTTACGGATTGGAACAGCTATACTTCCGATATTAACTATGCGGGGCTGGAAAACTTCAAAACCATTTTTTCTGCGGATGAAAATTACTTGTTCTACGTGAAAAATACGCTGATCTTTACGGTATCGACCATTTTGCTGAAAACGGCAATCGGTCTTGCGCTTGCTTTGATGCTGAATCACGGGATCCGTATGAAAAATTTCCATCGAGTCGTTATGTTTATGCCGGCTGTTGTGCCCATGCTGATTGTAGGGCTTATTTTCAAATCGGTGCTTCATCCGGACAATGGCCTGCTGAATGAACTTTTGCGGTCAACAGGGTTTGGCTTTCTGGCAAAGCACTGGCTGACGGATATACATCTGGCATTTAAGTCCATTATCGGAGTGGATGTCTGGAAAGGTTCCGGGTATATCATGGTCATTTTGCTGGCGGGTTTGCAAACGATTCCAAGCATGTATTATGAAGCGGCTTCCATCGATGGCGCAAGCTATTGGCATAAGCTCAGACATATTACGATCCCGCTTCTAATGCCTGCGATTACGATCACTACCATATTGAATCTGCTCTATGGAATGAAAGTTTTCGATACCGTTTACGTGCTCACCAATGGCGGCCCGGGATATGCAACGGAGGTGCTGTTCACAGGGGTATTCAAAGAATTCTCGATGGGGCGTTATGCGGTGGGCACCGCCTTATCGACCTTGATCTTTTTGGTAATGGTTGTCATCGGATACTTCGCCATTAAGCTGATGAACAGAGAGGAGGAAGCGGCAAAATGAAGGTCAGCTGGTTGCAAAATGTTTTGAAAAATGCGGCAGCTTGGATATTAAGCCTGGTTACGATGGCACCGCTAGTCGTCATTCTCGTCAATTCGCTCAAAGACAAGGTACAGGCAAGCTCGATGGGCTTGGAACTGCCGAACAGCCTGCACTTCGAAAACTTTTTGGTAGTGTTCGAGAAGGGCAAGCTGGGACAATCGCTTTGGAACAGTTTGCTCTATTCCGGAGTTTCAACCGTTCTGTGCATTGTTTTGTCCGCGATGGCCGCGTATGTGTACGCCAGGAACAAAACCGGATTGAATCGCTTTTGCTATTTGTTCGTCATTTTGGGGATCGCCATGCCCTTGAATTATTTTACACTAACCAAAGTGATGCAGATGACTCACTTAATCAACACGCAAATCGGTATCATTATCCTCTATGCGGTCGTGCAGATTCCATTCACCGTATTTATCTTGTATGGCTTTGTCGGAAGTGTCCCCAAGGAGTTGGATGAATCGGGCATCATCGATGGCTGCAGCCCTGCAAGACTGTTCTATTCCATCATTTTCCCTCTGCTTAAGCCTGCGGTGGTGACTGCATTCATCTTGGCGTTTCTCAATTCCTGGAACGAATTTTTGCTTCCGCTTTATTTTTTAAATACAGCCGTACAATGGCCGATGACGCTGTCGGTATACAATTTTTTTGGGCAATACCAGATGGAGTGGAACTTGGTGTGTGCGGATATCGTGATGACAAGTCTGCCTGTTATTATCGTCTACTTGATCGGACAGCGTTATATTATTGCAGGAATGACGGCCGGTTCCGTAAAAGGCTAGTCTATTATCCGTTTTGAGGAGGGTTGTTATGCGTCTATCCAACAAAATTGTATTGATCACAGGGGCCGGCTCCGGGATCGGGAAAAGTTCGGCGCTTCTTTTCGCGCAAGAAGGCGCGACATTAATTGTTAACGATATTGACGCAGTAAAAGGCGAGGAGACTGTCCGGGAACTTAGGGCGCTCGGGAGCGAGGCTGTTTTTATTCAGGCGGATGTTACAAGCCCGGGCTCCGTAAGAGCGATGGCGGAACAGGCTGTGACGGCATTTGGCAGGATTGATGTCTTGTTTAATAATGCGGGAATCAGCGGTGTGGGAGCGCTCCATGAAGTGGAGCCCGATGCTTGGGAGCGGGTGATGAATGTCAACATCATGGGCGTGTACTTGCCGTGCAAATATGTGCTTCCCTATATGATGGAGCGCCGTGCCGGGAGCATTATTAACATGTCCTCGTGCGTTGCAGAAATCGGTCTCGCCCGCAGAGCCTCTTATGCGGCAACCAAAGGGGCTGTTTTGGCTTTGACGAAATCGATGCAAGTGGATTATGCAGCGTATCAAATCAGAGTAAATGCGCTGTTACCGGGAACTATTATGACTCCGTTTGTGGAAAATTACTTGAAAACGGCTTACGACAACCCGGAAGTATCCATACAAAACATTAAAAAGCGGCAGCTCAGCGGGGAATTGGGACGGCCTGAGGATGTGGCCCAAGCCGCGCTGTTCCTGGCTTCAGACGAATCCAAATTTATGATGGGTTCTCCGCTTTATATTGACGGTGGCGTCGTATTCGGTAAAAATGCGTAAACAAAAAAACAGGAGGTCAGTGAAATGAGATTGGCTGCATTTCTAGAAAATGGAGAGTACCGATTAGGGGTGAAAATCGAACAGGGGGTTGTGGACGTTTGCGCAGCTTTAAGACGATTTCCCGCTGAAGCGGATTGCGCAGTGCCTCAAACGATGAAGCAATTGATAGGTGGGGGAGTTCAGGCAATAGATGCTTTGCGGAGTTATGTCGAACAGTTGAATCCCGCTGCGGCAGCGTCGGACGCTCCCTGCCTGTATCAAGAGGCGGCACTTGAGTGGGGAACCTGTTTGCCGGAGCCGGGTAAAATCATTTGCGTAGGGCTGAACTACCGCAAGCATGCGGAGGAGACGAATGCCCCTATTCCAGAGTATCCGATACTTTTTAACAAATTCAACAATGCGCTGGCCGCTTGCGGGGAGGACGTTCCCCTGCCCCGTACATCCGTAAAGGTTGATTATGAGGCTGAACTTGGCATCGTTATTGGCAAAAGAGCCAAATATGTGAACAAGGAGGAAGCACTGGACTACGTCTTTGGCTATTGCAATGTAAACGATGTGTCGGCAAGAGACCTGCAGATGAGAACACCGCAGTGGCTGCTTGGGAAGTCATGCGATAAATTTGCTCCGGCAGGACCGTATCTCGTTACGGCGGATGAAATCGGAGATCCGAATCAGTTGGAAATCAAATGTCTGGTGAATGGGGAAGTAAGGCAGCGATCGAACACATCGGATATGATTTTCCGCTGCGATGAAATTGTGAGCTATATTTCACAGCATATGACGCTCGAGCCGGGCGATCTTATTTTGACGGGGACGCCGGAAGGTGTCGTGCTCGGTTATCCGCCGGAGAAGCAGGTCTATCTCCAGGATGGGGATATTGTCAGCGTAGAAATTGAAAAGCTGGGAACGTTAACAAACAAATTTGTTGCCGAGTAAAAAAAGGATAAACAACAAAACGGATTTGTGCATTTTTAAAATAAATGACACAAGTTACAATGAAAGCGCAAACAAATCAATGAATTTTGCCATCAATTTCACAAAGACTATCAAAAAAAGGGGAAATTCGGCATGAAAAAAACGCTCGCGATTTTGGCATCAATCAGTGTGCTGGCAGGCCTTGTGGCCGGCTGCGGATCAACAAGCGGCACAACGGAAACGCCCGCTGCTGCAGGCACAGCTTCAAGCGGCTCGTCTTCCACCAAGACGGACAACAAGTCCAAAGAAAAAATCACGCTAACCTATATGGCGAGCCAAGACTGGATCAAGGATTCCGAAATGCAGCTGGCCAAAAAGTTCGAGACGGAAACAGGCATCCATATTGATTACCAGATCGTGCCCGCGGATCAGTATCAAAACCTTTTGAAAACGAAATTGAATGCCAAGGAAGCCCCGGATATTTTCGGCGGGCAGGACGGCCAATTCGACTTGGGCCCGAGTTATGATGTCGAGAAAAATGCGGTGGACTTAAGCGGCGAAGAATGGGTGAACCGGGAAGACAAGTTATTCCTGCAGCAGGCTACTTGGAAAAGCAAGGTGTATGCGCTGACGATTTGGGACCCGAGCTATGATTTTTATGTGGTGTACAACAAGAAAATCTTTGAAAAGCTGGGGCTGAACGTGCCCAAAACCTATGATGAATTCAAAGCGGTCTGCCAAAAAATTAAGGATTCCGGCATAACGCCGATTTATGAACCGGTCGCTGACGGCTGGCATCACGTGCTCTGGTTCCCGGAAATCGGACCGAAGTACGAGGAAGCCAACCCGGGGTTAACGGAAAAATTAAACAGCAACAAAGAGCAATTCGCCAATGTAGCGATCATGGAAAAGGCGCTGACCCAGTTTAACGAACTGGCCCAATCGGGCTATATGGGCGAAAGCTATTTGTCCAATACGTTTACAGATACGGAGAAAAATATGGCCGGCGGAAAGTTCGCTATGACCGTTCACAATCTCGGATTAGCTTCTACGATTGAAAAAGCATTTCCGGATGTAAAAGCGAGCACCTTCGGTTTCTTTCCGATCCCGCTTGTCGACAATCAAATCATGAACGTTGCTCCTGCGGCGCCAAGCAAATTTATTTATTCAGGCTCGAAGCATATCGATGCCGCCAAGCAATACTTCCAATATTTGACTAAGCAGGAAAACTTGCAATTTTTCCTGGACAATGAGCCTCGCTTCCTGGCCATAAACTTTTCGGGCATTAAGGATAGATTTACACCTGAAGAGAAAGAGTTCTTTGACACATACGGCAAAAAGCAAGGAACCGTTTTCCAGACGGCTGTCAAATATGTGAATCCGCAGTGGATGGATATGGGCAAAGATATGAGTGCGATGCTGACGGGAAAAATGACGCCCAACGAAATATTGAAAAATATTGATAAAAGAAGAAGCGCACAAGCCAAAGCGGCGAAAGATTCGGCTTGGGGGCAATAAAAGGGGTACGAAAGAGAGTCGAACGATGAAGAACGGAGTCTGGGTTGCTTCTTTAGAAGAAGAACAAATAAGCGAGTATGAGCGGTTGCACCTGCGGATTCCGGATGCGATTCGCAGGCAGCTCGCGGATAAAGGTTATACCCGTCTGGATATAACCCGCTGCGGTTTGACCTTGGTGATGGTATGGGAAATCGACGAGTCACTGATAATTGCGGAGCGGCAGATCGATGAGCATGCGGAAAGTGATTGGGATTTTGTAACAGGTGCCTGCTTTGCCGAAAGCTGGCAGGCCGCCCCTGTCATCTTTAGTCTCCAGGAGCAGTTTGACAAATGGGGGAGTCCCCGCAAGTGAGGCGAAAGCAATGAACATCCATTTATCTGGAAAAATAGCTGTAATTACCGGATCTACGAGCGGTATCGGCAAAGCGGTGGCCGAGACGTTGGCGCTGCAGGGTGTGAAGGTCGTTGTACACGGAAGGGATGCCGAACGCGGGGAGCGGATGGTTGCCGATATATGCAAGCATGGCGGGGAAGCGATGTTTTTGCAAGCGGATTTGCTTGATCCGCAAGCTCCCGCGCAAATGGTTAGCCGCATTGTCCGTGAATGGGGACGCATCGACTTTGTTATTAATAATGCGGCGCTTGTGTGCAACAAAACGATGGAAGAAATAAGGAACGAAGACTGGAACGATTTGCTTGCCGTTAATTTGAAGGCACCGTTCCTCCTGATTCAGGCTGCGCTTCCATGGCTTAAAGAGAACAAGGGGGCGGTGGTTAATGTAAGTTCCGTGAACGGTATCCGCAACAAGCCGAACAATTTGATTTACGATACGATCAAAGCCGCCTTGAATCATATGACCCAAGGCTTGGCTCTGGATCTCCGGGAAGCGGGAGTCCGTTGTAACGTCCTGATGCCGGGGGGTGTGGCAACGCCACTGATCAATTCATGGTTTCGTCAGTTTACAGAAAATCCCGAGGAAGCGGAAAGACTGGCTGAGCAGGAGAAAACGCGACCGTTCATGGGGACGCCGCAGCAAATTGCAGATGCCGTATTGTACTTGTGCAGCGGGCAGTCGTCCTGGATTAACGGCGCGGTCATCCCGATCGATGGCGGTTTTCATATCGGGTAAAAGGGAGAAGCAAACCATATGAAAATTACAGATGTAAGAGCGTATGCGATCAAAAACAACATAGATATCCCTTTCCGTTGGCGAAAGGGATTGCCTCAAGGGTCTCATTTGAACGAGACCGGCATTCTCCGGATTATAACCGATGAAGGAATCGAAGGCGTTGCGGTAGCGCAGCGCGGACTAATGACCGTAGACTACGCGCAGCGCAGGTTGAAGGATTTGTTAATCGGGCGTGATCCGCTGCTGAAGGAGCAGCTCTGGCACGAGATTTGGGAGCTGGATCGTGCCGAGGAGTTTCAGATTTATTACATGGGCTTGGCCGATGTCGCTCTATGGGACATTACGGCGAAGAAAGCCGGCATGCCGCTGTATCAGCTGCTGGGCGGCTCC
The DNA here is from genome assembly GCF_057749925.1 of Paenibacillus sp. sgz302191. NCBI lineage: Bacteria > Bacillati > Bacillota > Bacilli > Caryophanales > Paenibacillaceae > Paenibacillus > Paenibacillus sp. sgz302191. Next base: position 16,435 of record NZ_JBYLHY010000039.1, on the reverse strand, counting down.
CGGGATCGCGTTCAGGCCTATGCCTCCACGGTTACCTATGCAACTACAGACGAATTTCTGCGAGTTGCGGATCATTGTTTGGAGCAGGGCTACAAGGCGATTAAGCTTCATGCCTGGGGGGACGCCAAAGCGGATGCGAAGCTTTGCCAAGCGCTGCGAAAGCATGTTGGCGACGATATCATCCTGATGTATGACGGCTCGGCCGGCTTCGATTTGCAAGAGTCCATTTATCTAGGTAAGGCGCTGGAACAGGCGGATTATTATTGGTATGAGGAACCGATGCGCGAGTTCAGCATCTGGAATTATAAAAAGCTATGCGACGAACTGACGATTCCCGTGCTGGCGGCTGAGACTTCGGACGGCTGCCATTACAATGCGGCAGATTTCATCGTTCACGGCGCTTGCGACCGAATTCGCACAGGAACTGTGCTGAAAGGCGGCATTACGGGTTCGCTGAGAATCGCGCATCTGGCGGATAGTTTCAATATGAAAGCGGAGATTCACGGCGGGGACCAGGCGAACGTTCAGCTTGCCTGCGGAATAGCGAACAATACGTTTTTTGAGGTGCTGGTTTGGGGGACCGGACCGATTGGTTTCGGTTATGAAGTCGAGCCGGACGGTTTCATTACTGCGCCGAAGGAACCGGGAATCGGCTACAAATTTGACTGGGAAGAAATTGAGAAGAAAGCTTACGCCAAAGTATAAGCCAAGAGCGGGAGGCACCGATATGAAATCTGCAATCAAATTTACAGGCATTCAAAACCCTTACGAACTCGGGAAATACGGGGTTGCGGAAAACGCGAAGAAGCTGCTTAGATATGCCTATATCCATCAGGAACTGATGTTCGCACAATGCGCGCAGCTGCCCTCTTTGCAGGACTGGGAGCTGAAGCAGGGAATCAGCCGCCATCTCTACGAGGACGCGGAAGCGGCGACGGCGCTCCGCGAGCGGATCGTCGAAATGAGAACGTCGGCCGCTTTGTTGGGCAAAGCGCCCGACCCGTTTGTGCAGCTTTTTTTCGAAGAGCTGATCCATGCGAAGTCGGATTTGGAGCTGGCGACGGTGCTGTACGGTTTTGTGAAACCCAAGTTGCTGGACATGTATCGGAAGCATGTGAAGGAAACTCAGCAGATCGTCGATCAACCGACGATTCGCATGTTCAGACAGATCATTGCGGACCTGGAGGAGCAAGTCGTATGGGGAGCAGACATTCTGGAGCATTTGCTTAGCAAGGAGACAGCGGATAGGGACGTGCAGGGTTTTGTCGATTTCCTCATGCAGCTGGAGCAGCTTGGAGGAGGCTTTGACGCGGAAGGCGAGAAATCCAAAGCATACCCGGACAAACAAAGATCCGGCAAGCCGTATACGATGGTAACGAACATTGTTCGCGATTCGACTATGGGACCGACTGTGAACCAACGCGCAAGCATGGGCATCGCTTTTGAGAACCCGGACGAACAACTGCTGGTGGATATGATGCGGGTGCGGCAGGAAGAGATGGTTGCCTGCGAATTGATTGCAAGCGTCATTTATTTGCAAAAAAATATGCCGTGGGAATTTTACCGCGATTTAGCGCGCCATCTGTGGGATGAAGCCAGACATTGCATGTTCGGTCAAGCCGCTCTGGAAGCGGAAAATCACGATTGGCGGAGCCGTCCGCAATTTGCCGGCGATTACGATTTGATCGTGCCGAAGATGGTGGAAATGCGCTATGCATGGCTATCCATCGGAATTGAGGATGCGCAAATGAAGCGTCCGGGCAAAGTGGCGGAATTTGAATTCTGCAAAAATACGGCGAAGCACCCGTTGATGGCGCAGTTCCAGGATTACGATTGGGCTGACGAAGTCAATCATGCGGCTTTCGGCCGGAAATGGACACCGGAGATGTTCGATGAGGATTTGGAGACGATTCGCGATATTACGGTGGGCCCCGTTAAGGAATATTTTACGCAAACCGGGTTGTCCTTAAAACAGATCGTGTTCAAGTGAGGATGCGTGCCGAAAGTCTGGGGGTATACAGTGGAACTGAAACTGTATAAATCATTGTGGGGAATGACGGGAAGTGTGGAGCAAATGTTCGAGAAAATCGCGGCAGGGGGATATACGGGAGTGGAATCCCCGTTATTTATGATAAGTAACCCTGCGCGGTTTCAGCAACTGCTGGCCGAATACAAGTTCGATTTTATCGCACAAATTTTTTCTTCGGAACCGCATAGCGATTCGTTTCGCGAGGAAGTAGGGCGGGCCGCTCAATACGGCCCGATTCTTATCAATGCGCAATCGGCTAAAGATTCTATGCCATGGGAACAGCAGCGCCGTTTTTTTGAAAATGCCCTGGCGGTAGAGCAAGAGGCAGGGATTGCCATTGCGCATGAGACGCATCGCGGCCGCGCCATGTTCACGCCATGGCATACAGCCAAGCTTCTAGAGGCCTATCCGGAGCTGAGAATTACGGCCGACATCAGCCATTGGCTGTGCGTTTGCGAATCCTGGCTGGAGGACCAGCAGGAGGCGCTGCGGCTTGCCGCCGAGCGGACGATCCATCTGCATGGGCGCGTAGGTTATCCGCAAGGGCCGCAGGTTCCTCATCCCGGCGCGCCCGAATATGCCAAGGAGCTGCAAATTCACCGCAGCTTCTGGGAGCAGGTGCACCGCTGTCATCGGCTTCGCGGGAGCAAGTCTTTGACCTGCACGCCGGAATTCGGCCCTCCGGGTTACATGCACACACTGCCGTTTAGCGGACAGCCGGTGACCGATTTATGGGAAGTATGCCAATGGATGGTGGATTGGTTTAGGGAAACCTTTGAAGCGTAACAGACTTTGACTGCTTTGATACGATGAACGAGAAAAGAGGAGTATCGCGATGAAGGCTGTCTATTATGAAGGGAACCGTTCACTGCGCGTCGATGAATCAGAAGCAGTGCCGCCGAAAGCCGGAGAAGTGCAGATTCGTGTGTCCTACGCGGGCATTTGCGGAACGGACCTGCACATTTATCTTGGACATATGGATCAGCGCGTCGCCTTTCCGCAAATTATGGGGCATGAAATGTCCGGAGTGGTGGAAAAGGTCGGTGAAGGCGTCGAGCATGTAGCTGTCGGAGACAGGGTGACGGTGCTGCCGCTGCATCCGTGCGGCGAATGCCCCGCTTGTTTGGCGGGTCACAGCCATATTTGCCACAAGCTGAATTTTTTGGGCATCGAGACTCCGGGAGCGTTCCAGACGTACTGGACCGTGCCGTCCTTTACCGTGCTGCCGCTGCCCTCCGAGCTGCCCTTGGAGCATGCCGCGCTGATCGAGCCGCTTGCAGTGGCTTGTCATGATGTGCGTATCGGCGAGGTCAAGCAGGGCGAATACGCCGTTGTGATTGGAGGCGGGCCTATCGGCGCTTTGATTGCGATGGTAGCGCGGGAAGCAGGAGCGAACGTGCTCGTCTCTGAAATTAATCCGTTCCGGTTGGAACTGCTGGCTAAGCTCGGATTTGAGACGATCAATCCGCTGGAACGGGACATCGCCGAGTATGTGACGGAGCGAACGGGAGGGGCGGGCTGCGATGTTGTCTTTGAAGTGACCTCCTCTCAGGCCGGCGCCGCGGCGATGACGAAGCTTCCGCGTACGAGAGGCCGCATTGTAGTCGTTGGTATTTTCAGCAAACCGCCGCAGGTCGATCTGCACCGTTTCTTCTGGAGAGAACTGAAGCTGAACGGAGCGAGGGTTTATGAGAAGGAAGATTTCGAGCAAGCAATTGGTCTGGCTGCTCAGGGCGTCTTGCCGATCCAGTCCTTGATCACTGAAGTGCTGCCGCTGGAAATGCTGGAATCAGGGCTTGCGCTTATGAATAGCGGAGGCTGTGCAATGAAGATTTTGCTGCGCTGTTAAGGGCAGAAGGGAACGACAACATGCGAATTGACGCTCATCAACACTTTTGGACGATCGAGAATCGGTACAGCTGGCTTTCGGAGGATGACGGGCTGTTATACCGCAACTTCGAGCCGCCGGAATTGAAGCCTCTGCTAGACGAGGCGGGCATCGACAAGACTATACTTGTACAGTCGGGAGATTATGAGTGGGATACCGCATACATGCTGGAACAAGCAGGTGCAGCGGACTGGATCGCCGGTATCGTTGGCTGGGTTCCGCTTGATCAGCCGGATGAAGCGGGCAGGAGGCTGGAAGCATACAAGAAAAACCCTTTATTCAAAGGAGTCCGCCATTTGATTCACAACGAAACGGACCCGGATTGGGTGATTCGGGATCGGGTTATTGAAGGGTTGAAAGTGCTGTCATCTTTTGATCTGACCTTCGATGTGGTTGCCGTGTTTCCGAATCACTTGAAGCATGTGCCTACACTGGCGGAGAAAGTCCCGGACTTACGCATCGCGATCGATCATTTGGCGAAGCCGCCCATTCTCTCCGGGATCATGGAGCCATGGGCTTCCCAGCTCCGGCCCGCAGCGCAATACCCGCGAGTGTACGCCAAAATATCGGGCCTGAACACGGCTTGCGACTGGGGGAACTGGAGCTCTGCCGACATTCGGCCTTATGTGGATGCTGCGGTTGCAACTTTTGGCGCAAGCAGGTTGATGTTTGGAAGCGATTGGCCGATCGCCAATCTGGCGGGTGGTTACAAAAAGGTATGGGAGGAAACGCTGCAAACGCTGAAACGATACTCCAAGGCGGAGCAGGATGCCATATTGGGAGGTACGGCTGCACACTTTTACAGCATCTAGCGGTTCGAGGCAAACGAAAAAACGGGTTCTTTCGCCAATGATGCGAAGAACCGTTTTTTTTGCAGGTTTTCTTTGCGCAGAATGCTAAATCTTTTGCTGCGCGCGCCACACCCGGCATGAGCTGTGGACTCGCTTAAAAGGGAGAAAAGATGCGAAAGTGCAGGTTTTTCTTGTAGAAATGGTACATTTTGGCATAAAACCTGCGATTGTGCCCGATTGTGCAGGAATTTTCGCCGCAATGGAACCTGAACTTCATGTTCCCAGCGATTTTGTGTATTATTTGTACGAGGTGAATAAGTAAAAAACACTGCTTCGGACCTGCCTCTCTGCTCGAGAAGGCCGGTCCGGGGCGGTGTTTTTTTGGATGGTTGGATCGGTGGACGTTTGTGGCTGTATGAGTTTGAATTCGTCCGTAAAGGACCACCGAGGTAGAAAAGGAGACGACAATGAATTAACATGTCTCCAAATAACTCTAATTAGTTAACAGCTAATTGATAATTGTATGGGCTTACAGTACTTTGATCCGTATACACATGTAGCATGTACTTGGTGTTGGGCTGAAGATAAATTTTAGCCTGTGATATAGAATTGTTATCAACAAGCCATTCTTTCTGGACATAGTCACCCGATTCAGTAGCAATTGACAAACCGTACACCTGTCCGCCATAAGGCATGACTAGCGTTATTGTTGCAGTTACTCCTGGATAATAAGTATAAGAAGGGAACTCGAGAAGGTACCAATCATGGTCACTTGGACTGCTTAATGTGCCCAATTTGCTAAAGCCGTAAGGATTTGTAGTGCCGGCTGGGGCTCCCGCAAGAAATGCTTCCGGAGTGTAATAACCAGTATTCTGGGTGTCGTTTTGTTCATAAATATTAGTGTTTGCAAGTGCGGAGTTTGTACCGAATGCCAGCATAGAAACTGTTGCTAATGCTACTGTGATGGTTTTTAGATTCATGGTTTAGAATCCTCCTAAATAAATATAATATATGGTATTAATTAACAAGTAAAATATTACCACGAGATTTGTAAAATGCAACATACAAATAGACTGGAATATAAAATTGGGAGTATATACCTATAATATTTTCATAGATTCTTTATTCTAAGGATTTATTGAGGTTTTGTTGTTATTGTAAAAAATACTTGATAATTAAGTCTTTTCCCAAAAAAACAATTTTGAGATTATAAGTTTAAACGATGGGGGGCAGGGAATACCGCTCCAAAATGCCTATGGACTTGTTTTGGATACTCTGGTTGGAAGCTTTTATACCATCGATATGAACTCATAGAATTGCAGTCTGTTGAGGAAGCTTGCGGTGGTAGGAGAATCAAAAGGGGAGCCTAATTTTTGGTGCAGCCGCTCTTTCTTAACGCGCGCTTCTCCCATGCTGGTTGCAGCCTTCTCAGCAAAGGGGGGATTAGGTGAATCGATAGAGGAAAACCTGCGAAAGTACAGGCTTTTCCTCCGAAACTGGCTTATTTTGGCGAAAAGCCTGCAAAAGTGCAGGAATTTTCGCTAAAAGTGAACCTGAGCCCGTGTCCCTGCTGAAAAGCCTGCACAATTGCAGGAATTGTTCGTGGCCAGCAATCAAGGACGCAAATTCATGTATTTTTGCAGGTTTTCTTCGTGCAGCTAGGCAGATTGTGGTCATTGCGACTGCCGCGGGGATTGTTCAACAGCCTGATATTTGCAGGTTTTCTGCATGCTAGGAGAAGTATTGCGGGAATCTGAGAGGATCATTTTGACAGACACGCGCAATGTAACTGAATGAGCCGGCCACTGAGGAAGACACCCATACCGCTTAATGCAGCACTCTATGCGGGGCGGGCTCCAAAGAGGAGCCTTGATCCCCGCCCGGTTGCCGAATTTTCGAAAGGGAATTATTAGCCGCAGCTGCAGTTCAGCACCGGCTTGCGCGCGGCAAGCGCTTCGTCCAGGCGGCTGACGATCGTCGTGTACGGCGCGTTTTTGACAAGTTCCGGATTTTCCTCCGCTTCCTTGGCGATCGTGATCATCGCGTCGATGAATTGATCGAGCGTTTCTTTGCTTTCCGTCTCCGTCGGCTCGATCATGATGCATTCCTCGACATTAAGCGGAAAATAGATGGTCGGCGGATGGTAGCCGAAATCAAGCAGCCGTTTGGCCATATCGAGCGTGCGGACGCCGAACTTTTTTTGGCGGTTGCCGGACAGGACGAACTCATGCTTGCAAAAGCGCGGGTGCGGCACATCGAAGTGCGGAGCAAGTCTGGCCAGCATATAGTTGGCGTTCAGCACGGCGTATTCGGACACTTTGCGCAAGCCCTCGGGACCGAGCGTACGGATGTAGGTATAGGCGCGGACGAGGATGCCGAAGTTGCCGTAGTAGCCTTTTACGCGGCCGATGGATTGCGGGTAATGATGGTCGAAATAAAAGCTGCCGTCTTCGCGCTTCGCGACGAGCGGCGTCGGGAGGAAGGGGATCAGCTTTTCCTTGACGCCGACCGGACCTGCGCCGGGGCCGCCGCCGCCGTGCGGGGTGCTCATCGTTTTGTGCAGGTTGAGGTGCACGACGTCGAAGCCCATATCGCCGGGACGCGTAATGCCCATAATCGCGTTGGCGTTTGCGCCGTCATAGTACAGCAGCCCTCCTGCGGCATGAACGATTTCGGCGATTTCGACGATCTGCTCCTCGAACAGGCCGAGCGTGTTCGGGTTGGTCAGCATCAATGCGGCAGTGTCCGGACCGACTGCACGGCGCAGCTCGTCGAGGTTCACCAGGCCGCGTTCGTTCGATTTGATCGTCACCGTTTCGAAACCCGCTACGGTAGCGCTGGCGGGATTCGTGCCGTGCGCGGAGTCCGGGCAAATGACTTTCGTCCGGCGCTCGCCGCGGGATTCATGATAAGCGCGGATCATCATGAGGCCGGTCCATTCGCCGTGAGCTCCGGCGGCGGGCTGCAGCGTCACCCGGTCCATGCCCGTGACCGCTTCGAGATCGCGCTGCAAGTTGTAGAGCAGCTCCATTGCGCCTTGCAGCGATTCCTCCGGCTGGTAAGGATGGATTTTGGCGAAGCCGGGAAAGCGGGCGACGTCTTCGTTGATTTTCGGGTTATATTTCATCGTGCAGGAACCGAGCGGATAAAAGCCGTTGTCGATGCCGAAATTGCGGCGCGACAGTGCGGTATAGTGGCGGATGACGTCCACTTCGTATACTTCCGGCAGCTCTGCGGGGCTCCGGCGCTGAAATTGCCGCGGAAGCAGGGTGTCGAGGTCGGCTTCCGGCACGTCGCATTCAGGCAAGGCGTAGGCGACGCGGCCAGGGTGGCTCATTTCAAAGATCAGCGATTTCAGATCGTTCATGCAAGCTCCTCCAATACTGCGGCGAAGTTGTCGATATCTTCGCGCGTTCTTTGCTCCGTGACGGCGATCAGCATATGGCCGGCAAGCTCGGGGTAGTCGCGGCCGAGATCGTAGCCGCCGATGATCTGATGCTGCAGGAGCTTGGCGTTCAGCTCCTGCACGTTCGCGCCGTCAGGCAGTTTGACGGCGAATTCGTTGAAAAAGCTGCCGCCGAAGGGCAGCTTTAGCTTGCCTGACGCGGTGAGGCGGTTCGCCGCGTAGTGGGCTTTTTGGACGTTCAGCTTGCCGACATCCCGGATGCCCTGCTTGCCCATCGCGGACAAGTACACGGATGCGCAAAGCGCGAGCAGCGCCTGGTTGGAGCAGATGTTCGACGTCGCTTTTTCGCGCCGGATGTGCTGCTCCCGCGCCTGCAGCGTCAGCACGAACCCGCGCTTGCCGGCGCGGTCTACGGTTTGCCCGACGATGCGCCCGGGCATGCGGCGCATCCAGCTTTCGGCGACGGCGAAGTAGCCGCATGTCGGCCCGCCGAGCGAAGCGGCGATGCCCAACGGCTGGCAGTCGCCGACGACGATGTCGGCGCCGAGCTTGCCCGGCGCCTCAAGCAGCCCGAGCGTGAGCGGATTCGCGCTCACGACGAGCAGTGCGCCCGCGCCGTGCGCGAGCGGCTCCACTGCCGCGATATCCTCCAAACAGCCGAAAAAATTCGGCGATTGGAGGATGACCGCGGCGGTGTCGCCGCCCAGCCTGGAAGCGAGGTCGTGCAGATCGGTCACGCCTTCGGGCGTGCAGCCGATCTCGACCACTTCCAGGCTCAGCCCGCGGGCGGAGGCGGCAACAATCGCGCGCGCCTCCGGGTGCACCGCACGCGAGATGAGCAGACGGCTGCGCTTCGTCGCGCCGCTCGCCAGGGCGCCGGCTTCAGCCAGCGCCGTCGCGCCGTCGTACATCGAAGCGTTCGCTACGGCCATGCCGGTCAGCTCGCAGATGTACGATTGAAACTCGAAAATCGCCTGCAGCTCGCCCTGGCTGATTTCCGGCTGATAAGGCGTGTACGCCGTGTAGAACTCCGAGCGCGAAATAACGTGATTGATCACCACCGGAAGATGGTGATCGTAGATGCCTGCGCCAAGGAAGCTGGCGTAGCGGTCGAAGTCCGCGTTGCGGCCCGCCAGGGAGCGCATGTAGCGCAGCAGGCTTTGCTCGTCGAGCGCGGCGGAGACGTTCAGCTCTCCTTTGTAGCGAACCTGCTGCGGAATATCTTGAAACAGCTCGTCGATGGACGAGATGCCGATCGTCTCCAGCATTTCCTTTTGATCCTGCTCGGTAACCGGTAAGTAACGATGCTTCATAACAGCTTGCAGCTCCTCTCTCGATCAGGGATCGGAATTCCGCCCTGAGTCTACGGTTTTCTTTTATAAAACGGCGTTGGGACGACTTTCGCCTTCACCCGGGCGCCTCTGATTTCAACGGCCACTTCGGTGCCCGGTGCGCTGTAGGCGGCTTCGATCAGCGCCAGGCCGACGTTCGTTTTGAAAGTCGGAGATTGCGTGCCTGTCGTTACTTCTCCGATTTGTTTGCCGCCGGCGAAAACGGCATAATGCGAGCGGGGGATGCCCCGTTCGATCATCTCGATGCCGACTAGTTTGCGGGGAGTGCCGGCTGCCTTTTGCGCGGCGAGCGCTTCGCGTCCGATGAACTCCCCTTTATCCAGCTTGACGAACGGGCCAAGTCCGGCTTCAAGCGGGGAAATGTCTTTGGAAAGCTCCTGCCCGTACAAGGGAAGCCGCGCTTCAAAACGCAGCGTATCCCTGGCACCTAATCCGGCCGGAATCAGGCCGGAGTCTTTGCCGGCTTCCAGCAGCTTGCCCCACAGCTCCACGGCATCGGCTGCGCCGACGTAAAGCTCGAAGCCGTCTTCACCGGTATACCCGGTTCGCGAGACGAGCGCTTGGACGCCGCCGATGTTCACGCCCTGCAAAAAGCGGAACGATTTCAACGTCCCGACCGGCGCGTCCGTCAGCTGCGCGAGAATCGGTTCCGCCTGCGGCCCCTGCAAAGCGAGCAGGGCCGTTTTGTCCGAGATGTCGTCCAGCATGACGCTGTCCGGGGCGTTTTGCTTCATCCAGCCGATATCTTTGTCGATGTTGGATGCGTTGATGACCAGCATGTAGCTGTCCTGGCCCAGCTTGTAAACGAGCAGATCGTCCACGACGCCGCCGTCTGGATAACACATCAGCGAGTACTGGCACTGCCCGGCTTCGAGCCTGGACACGTCGTTGGTCGTCAGCTTTTGCAAAAAAGCAAGGGAATCCGCTCCGCTGACCAGCACTTCTCCCATGTGCGACACGTCAAACAGGCCGGCTTGCCGCCGGACGGCATCGTGTTCTTTTTGAATGCCTGCAAACTGCACGGGCAGCTCCCAGCCCCCGAAATCGATAACCCGCGCTCCATGCTCCGCGTATACCGGAAAGAGCGGTGTTCGCTTTAACATCGTCGTATCCCTCGCCTTTCATCCGCAATTTTCGTACTGCGGTTATTTTGCCCAAAAAGCAAAAAAGAGCAAAAAGTACGCATGGCAAACACACATACTTTTTGCTCTGTCCTTTGTACCTGAGAGTTACCTTGCCTTGGGCTTGGGCCGTCCGCCTGCTTGGCAAGTTTCCCCTTGGGTGTCCGGCATGCGCGTTCGCTGTGCGCCGGAGCTCTCCAGAGATGCGTCCGATACAGGTCCTTTTGCCTGAGAGATTCACCCGTTCAGGTTTACTCCTTCGGCGCCGCGCCGCGCTTCATGTTTCATGCGCTTCGGCGGTCTCTCCCTGCATCCTCATCCGCTGCTTATTCGATTGGGTATACCGTTATTATGAGCCCAGCATGCTGCGGATTGTCAATTGGAATTTTTCCAAAAATTTCAGCGCGGTGCACAAACCTTTTTGCCGGAAAGAAGTTTTGACCGCCCGCCTTGACTTTGTGGTTTCCGTTGGATTAAGCTAAAAGCAAAATTTGCAGGCAAGCGAGGCGGAAAACGATGAGTCAAGTACAAGCCAATTTGTTTTACACCAAAGAGCACGAATGGGTGGAAAAGCTGTCCGATACTTTGGTTCGCGTCGGCATTACGGATTTTGCCCAGGATCAGCTGGGGGATATCGTGTTCGTGGAGCTGCCGAAAGCGGGAGCTTCCGTGACCGCCGAAGACAGCATCGGCAGCGTCGAGTCCGTCAAAACCGTATCGGATATTTTTTCGCCGGTGACCGGCAAGGTGGCGGCCGTGAACGATGCGCTGGAAGGCTCTCCCGAGCTTGTGAACAGCAGCCCTTTCGGGGAAGGCTGGATGGTCGAGGTGGAAATCTCGGGCGCAGACGCACTCGAAGGTTTGCTTACCGCGGCTGAATACGAAGCATACATAGGCACGGATCATTAAGCTGCCGGAAGGCAGCGGGAGGACGCTTCGGGGTCGGAGGCATGGGCAAAACGCCTCACTAACAAACAACCACTGACAACAAAAAGCAACCACTGACGGCAAAGTCAGCGGTTGCTTTTTGTTGTTTCGTTCTCTCTCAAGTATTCCTCAATCGTCGCTAGGGATTTCTAAATTTTCGGATTCTATTGCACGTGAGGAAACTATAATTGTTGCCCCAATCGGCTATGGTTTACATAAATTTGGAAATAAGCAGCTTGAATTGCTTGTAATCCAAAGGCGATAGGTCCCCCTAAAACCGGAGCAGTAGTTCGCTAAGCGGCCCGGCAGCGCGAAAACCTGCAAAAGTACAGTTATTTTCGATAGCAACGGACGAATTCGGGGAAAAGCCTGCGATTGTGCAGGAATTTCTGCTCGGATGGGGCTAATTCCCGAGTTTTGGCGTTAAAAACTGCACATTTGCAGGAATTTTTCGCGCCAGGAGCATCTAGGAGCAAAAAGATGTATTTTTGCAGGCTTTTGGCGCGCGCAGGGGGTTGGAACGCTTCTTGGAGGTAGCCAGCGCGTGGATTTCGGCCCGCGAGGCGTTTGATGGCGGTTGAAGCGCCACTTGGAGGAAGTCAGGTCGGTTTTTCGGCCCGCGAAGCGTTTGGTGGCGGTGAAACGCTACTGGAGGAAGTCAGCGCGGTTTTCAGCATACGAGGCGTTTGATGGCGGTTGAAGCGCCACTTGGAGGAAGTCAGCGCGCAGTTTTTCGGCCCACGAAGCGTTTGGTGGCGGTGAAACGCTTCCTCGAGTTAGTCAGCACAGCCTCTCCACACGCGGGAGCGGTTGAAGCCAGCGGTTTCCGCGTTCGCGACGCCAGCGGTGCCGCAGGGCGGCTTTGCGCTGGTTGACCGCCGCGCCGCGCGTTGGGAGATGCGTGCAGTACCTGCCCGCCATGCCGCGCTACCACAAGCTTTCCGCGCTCCGGTTGTTTCGATACTGTTTGGGCGTCGTGCCGGTATGCTTTTTAAAAATTTTGTTGAAATACGTCTGGTCGTAGTAATTTAAACGGGAGCAAATATCGGCAATCGGGTAGTCGGTCAGCACGAGCAGTTTTTTAGATTCTTCCACCTTTTCCCGCTGGATGTAATGGCTTAGCGTCATTCCGGTTTCTTTTTTGAACAACTGGGATAAATAATTGGCGTTTAGTCCTGTTAATTGCGAAAGTGTTTTGAGGGTGATTTCTTCGTACAGATGGTTGAAAATGTAGTTTTGACAGGAAGCGATCGGCTTCGACACATTGTGCATCCTGCTCTTGCGGACACGCTCGGCAAAGTCTAAAAACGCGTCCGCATAGGCGTTCTCCACATGTCTGACTTCTTTCAGCTCCTCGATATGCTGGATGTGCAGGTCGCTTAAGGTATAAGCGGTCTCCGGGAATAATCCGCCTTCGATCGCCGCGCGCGTAGCCAGGGTAATGCCGCAATAGGCAAGGTTTTTTTGGCTTCGCAGCCGGCTGCGCCGCGACAAGATGCCGACCTCTCCCGGCAAGACTACGCTTAACGCTTTGAGAAGCCCGGCTTTATCCCCGTTTTTTATATGCTGGAACAGCGTTTTTTCGTGAACCGGGTCCATGTGGAAAAGGGAATTTTCCCTCCGCGTCGACAGGCTGAGATCCACGTTGTTTACCGGCACGAACCGCTGCTCGAAATGATGGTTGTACTCGAGTACGTTCGTGATTTCGAGCGGTTCCTTATAAACAAGGTAATGGATGAGCATGCTTGCGTGAAGCAGGCGCATTTTGGGGATTACCGGGAGACTGCGCAAGTACTGGGACCACTGGGGACGGTGTTTGACCGGGACATGGTTGTCGTACATAAGGCTTGCGATCGCCTCGTCGGACAAATCGGAATAGACGGAGGGACCGACAACGAGTGTGCCTGCAAATTGCCCGTCCCGCTCGATGGAAAGCATGACGAAATTTTCCTCGTGATTTGTAGAACGGATGACAGGCATATGCGAGCTTCGTTCCCGTTCGGAGCCGGTCAATGAGCGAATGAGATCGTCATAGTTGGGAAATAATGGGCTCGTATGAAAAACAGAAGACAGCCGGAAGTCGATTTCATTGCCGGGATTCACGTAAAACACGGGAATTTGAAAACTTTCAAAAATAAGTTTGCCTATATATTCAAGTTCTTTTTTAACCTCCAATGGGACCACGAACAATCACCGCCATCTGAAATAAGTACAATTTATCTTAAGATAATACCATAAAATGAAGGTTCCGTGAATTATGATGGTGGTGCGACCGATGGAAAATACCGTTTAGGGGGTAAACAACTATGAAACGCAATATTCAAGAGCTTATTTCCAAAATGACACTCGAAGAAAAGGCAGGCATGTGCTCCGGACTTGATTTTTGGCATTTAAAAGGAGTGGAGCGCCTCGGCATTCCGTCGATTATGGTGACGGACGGCCCGCACGGACTGCGCAAGCAAAAAGCGGACGCCGACCATTTGGGGCTGTTTGACAGCGTTCCTGCAACTTGTTTCCCTTCGGCCGCGGGGCTGGCATGTTCCTGGGACCGGGAGCTGATCGGCAAGGTCGGCGTCGCTCTGGGCGAGGAGTGCCAGACGGAAGACGTAGCGGTGCTGCTCGGACCGGGCGCGAACATTAAGCGTTCCCCGCTGTGCGGAAGAAACTTCGAATATTTCTCGGAAGATCCGTTCCAATCTTCGGAAATGGCGGCAAGCCATATCCAGGGCGTGCAAAGCCAGGGAGTCGGCACGTCGCTGAAGCATTTTGCCGTCAACAACCAGGAGCACCGCCGCATGTCGGTGGATGCGGTCGTGGACGAGCGTACGCTGCGGGAAATTTATTTGGCGAGTTTTGAAGGCGCTGTCAGAAAATCTCAGCCTTGGACGGTAATGAGTTCATATAATCGGGTGAATGGGACGTACGCTTCCGAAAACGAATTTTTGCTGACCGATATTTTGAAAAATGAGTGGGGCCACGAAGGCTTTGTCGTGTCCGATTGGGGTGCCGTTAACGAAAGAGACGACGCTCTTGCGGCCGGTCTGGAGCTGGAAATGCCGGCAAACAGCGGCGTCGGGGAGCAGAAAGTGATCGAAGCCGTGAAGAGCGGGAAGCTGTCCGCGGAAGCGCTGGACAAAGCGGTGGAAAGACTGCTGAACATTATTTTCATGGCGGTCGACCACAAGAAAGAAAACGCTGCCTACGATCAGGAAGCGCATCATTTGCTGGCAAGAGAAGTGGCAAGCGAAAGCATGGTTCTTTTGAAAAACGAGAACGGCATTCTCCCGCTCAAGAAAGAGAGCAAAATCGCGGTCATCGGCGCATTTGCCGATAAACCGAGATATCAAGGCGGGGGCAGCTCCCACATTACGCCGACAAAACTGGACCATCCGGTCGAAGAAATCCGGAAACTGGCCGGCGCTTCGGCAGCGATCGCCTATGCGCAGGGCTACCGGCTGGATAGCGATGCCGATGAAGAAGCGCTGCTTGAGGAAGCGAAGCGGGCGGCAAGCGAGGCGCAGGTTGCGGTCGTCTTCGCAGGGCTTCCGGACCGCTACGAATCCGAAGGATATGACCGGGAGCATTTGAGCATTCCGGGCAATCAAATCAGGCTGATTGAAGCTGTGGCGGGCGTGCAAAGCAATGTCGTTGTCGTACTGCTGAACGGGTCCCCTATCGAGATGCCGTGGATCGGCAAAGTAAAAGGGGTGCTCGAAGGTTACTTGGGCGGGCAAGCGGTTGGCGGCGCTATTGCCGACCTGCTGTTCGGCGAAGCGAATCCGTGCGGCAAGCTGGCCGAAACGTTCCCTCTCCAGCTGAGCGACAATCCTTCCTACCTGTTCTTCCCGGGAGAAGGCGACCGGGTGGAGTACAGAGAAGGCTTGTACGTAGGCTACCGGTATTATGACGCGAAAAAAGTGCAGCCGCTGTTCCCGTTCGGATACGGATTGAGCTACACTTCGTTCGAATATACGGGCATCGAGCTGGATAAACGGAACATCAAAGATACGGATACGGTTACGGTCCGGGTCAAGGTCAAAAATACAGGCTCGCGCGCGGGCAAGGAAATAGTCCAACTGTACGTCAAGGATGTCGAAAGCAGTGTTATTCGCCCCGCTAAAGAGCTGAAAGGCTTTGCGAAAGTCGAGCTTCAGCCCGGGGAGGAAAAAGCGGTCGAGTTTGTTCTGGACAAACGCTCTTTTGCTTACTACAACGTCGATCTGAAAGATTGGCACGTCGAGACCGGCGACTTCGCGATTCTGATCGGCCAATCGTCACAGGACGTCGTACTGCAGGATACCGTGCATGTTCAATCGACGGTCGCGATCAAGCGATCCTACACCCGCAATACGACGATCGGCGACCTGCTCGGCGATCCGTCCAGTGCGGAACCCGTCCAGCGCCTGATGAGCCGCTTTCAAGAGACAAGCGCATTGACGGCGGAGCCGGGCGACGACCACGCCGACATGATGGCGGCTATGATGAAATATATGCCGCTGCGGGCGCTGGCCGCTTTCAGCCAAGGATCGGTGACCGAGCAAATGCTGAGCGATTTGCTGAACGAGCTGAACCGCGACTAAAATCGGATTCGAGGAAAAACTCGCGCACCCCATAAGCAACCTTATGGGGTGCGCATCATGCTCACTAAGATGGCGCAACAAGGTCACAAGCAAAAACACGATCCCTAGGCTTAATAAAGTTTTTTCTCTCCAAGAGTTAATGCTATCCAATCTGTGTTACTCCTTCACAGACTTTCAGAAAGTCTACCGCTTGGCCAAGGCCAATATTTCATCTGCAACGAGATCAGGGCGATATTGATGAATATAATGCTCGGTATCCTTAAGCACTAATTGCTTCGCTTGCACGGACCAGGAAGTAAATTCCTTTTCGTATTTGTTCCAAACGTCATTGGTAACCCCTA
>NZ_JBYLHY010000038.1:0-64752 GCF_057749925.1 Paenibacillus sp. sgz302191 | reverse complement strand
GTAACACGCCTAGATGATCTGACCATTAGAATAGGTTTTTTTATGCAAAATTTCAACATTAATTTACCTTTTTTGTTAAATAACATTTAAAAAATATGGTTTGTTACATTTGTTTGCAAAGCTAGTGAAAAAAACCTGCACTTTCGCAGGTTTTCCCTTTGCAGGCCGTCTCGTGCCTCCCGCTTTATCACCACAACCTTTGCGGGAGAGGTGTGAGTTGGAGGGGAGCGGCTGAAGAATGGTTGAAGAGCAGTTGCGCCGCCCTCTGATTCCTCTACCCCCTCACTTTATCGACAATTTGCAGAATTGCAGGAATGCTGTCAGCACGAGCACATCAACGAGCAAAAAGATGCATGTTTGCGGCTGTTTGTCAAACTGGACAAAGTGCGTATGAACCGCGTCATTGCCAATTTGATCGGCAATTCGCTCAAGTATAATCCGGCGGGAACCGTGTTGTATGCGTCTTGCGAAAGCAAGGACGGGCAGGCTGTGCTGCGGCTCGGGAATAGCGGCATCGGTGTTCAGAAGCCGATTAAAAAGCTAGTTTTCGAACAATTTGTGTACGGCGACAGTCCGGTGAAGGATAGTACAGGGATGGGTCTTGCGATTTGCAAAAAAATTATCGGCTTCATCACGGCACTATCGAGCTGGAGGCGGACCCGCGATATTCCCCCCTGTTCAGAATCACTCTGCCGTGTGCGGAAGTAAAAGGCGGGGCGGCGAACCCGGGAGCGAGCGTGCATCGCGGGCAGAGAAAGCAGTTCAAATTTTTAAAATGTTCTCCTTGGAGTCTGGCGGGCGGAGCTGCTTTTGTGCATACGCAATGAATGATGGCTGCATCTTTACCGCTAAAGCTGCATAAATCAAGCTGCCCGAGAAAGTGTGGTCGACCGACCGCCATCATGCAGCGCAACACCGCGCACTTGGAGCTGTGCGGAGGGCTAGGGGAACAAGAGGGCCTTAATTTGGGGGCCAGCCGCTTTTTCTGGGCGCTCGCCTCTCCCGGCGTAGGTCGCGGAACTGCGCAACTAGGCAGGAAGCAGCTTAATAGGGAAAAAACCTGCGAAAGTGCAGGTTTTTTCTGCAATAATGGTCCATTTCGGCGATCAGGGATGCAAATTCATGTATTTTTGCAGGTTTTCTTCGTGCGGCTGGGCAGAATGTGTCCGCGTGTGGTCGACCGATCGCCGACATGCAGCGCAGCACCTCGCGCTGCGGGGCGGTTCGCAGTCATTTTGAGTCATTTTGCAAAAACATGCCGTCTACATAAGTGCATCAGACAGACTCCTTGCTGCCCCATCTGCGGAGTGGCGAGGAGACAATTTGTAGCAATTAAATAAAGCGCTTCCATAAAATCGGCGCAAAGGTTGGAATTTTTAAAAAAGTGGTTGAAGTTTTGGGTCGTCAAACAGGCCCGATTTCAGTATGATGAACTTGTAGCGCTTACAAAAAAGTTTAATCGTTTAACTTGAGGGGGCAGGATCATTGTCCAGAATCAGCATGAAAGATATTGCGGCACAGGCCAATGTATCCACGGCGACGGTTTCTTACGTGATCAACGGCACCCGCAACGTTCGCTCAAAAACGAGAGAGCGCGTTCTTGAAGTTATTCAGCAGTTGAATTACAAACCCAACGATATCGCCAAAAGCTTAAAGCGCAGAAGGACGAACACGATCGGCGTCATCGCCGAGGACGTAACGGTGTTTAATGTGCCGGAAATTATCGACGGCATTCACGACTATGCGGACCGCCACGACATGCACGTTCTGCTGACGAATCTGCGGCTTGACAAAAGGATCGGCAAAAATTTTACCGATGTCGATATTTACCGCAAATACGCGGAGGAGGCCGTATCCGAGCTGCTGAGCAAGCAGGTGGAAGGCGTTATCTACATCAGCATCCATACGAGGGATTTGACGGGTTTGATCGATACCGGCGACAGACCGCTTGTGTTTACATACGGCTACGCGCAGACGCATGCGTCCGTTCAATACAACGACGAGCAGGCGGCTTTCGATGCGATGACGTTTTTGGTCAAGCAGGGGCACCGCCGAATCGCGCTCATTAGCGGCGGCATCGATTCGATGCCCTCCCGCCTGCGGCTGCAGGGATATTACAGATCCGTCACGGAGTGGGAGCTCCCTTTTGACCCGGAACTGATCAAGATCGGCGATTGGGAGAAGAGTTCCGGTTACTTGCTGGCGGTGGAGCTGCTGAATGCGGCGCGTCCGCCAACGGCGATTTTGGCGATGAATGACGTGATGGCCGCCGGCGTTCTGCAGGCTGCCGCCGAGCTCGGCGTCGCCGTTCCCGGGCAGTTGTCCGTCATCGGCATCGACAACCGCGAGTTTTGCGAGTTTTTGACGCCGCGCTTGACGACGATGGATTTGCCGCTGCATGAAATCGGTTATTACGCGATGGAGGAGATTACCCGCATGATCGGCCCTGACCGGAGTATGCCCGGGAAAATGCTCGCTTGCCGGCTCGTGGAACGGGATTCGGTAGCGCCGCCTGCAGCCGCGCCGCAGTCGCATGAGGCTTAATTTAAACGTTTAACAATGAAGAACGATCCGCCGCCATTTTCAGCTTGAATCCGACAAGGGTTGAGCATAGATTGAAAAAATGAAAAATTAGGGGATGAAAGAAATGAAGAAAACTTTGTTTACGACGATGGCGCTAAGCTTGGCTATCTCCAGCGTGCTGAGCGCATGTTCAAGCACCCCGGAAGCAAAATCATCGCCAAGCGCGGCGGCCGGAAGCGGCACGCAGGAATCCGCCAAGCCCGAAGGAGGCAAGAAAGGGGCTGCGGCGCCGACCAAATTAACGTTTTGGACATTCGTCGATCTGCATCAGAAATATTGGGAAAGCATGGCGAAAAGCTGGAACCAGACGCATCCCGACGAACCGATCGAGCTCGAAGCGACGACGATTCCTTACGACGACATGCACTCCAAGCTGCTGATCGCGCTGCAAACCAAAACCGGCGCGCCGGATTTGGCGGACATCGAGCAAAGCAAATTCCCGAACTTTGTGCGCGGGCAGTCCAATCTCGTTCCGCTCGACGACATCGTCACGCCGATGCTTCCGAAGATCGTCAAATCGCGCGTCGATATTTACAGCAAAAACGGCAAATATTACGGCGTCGATTACCACGTAGGCGCAACGGTCATTTACTACAACAAGGAAATTCTCGATAAAGCGGGCGTCAACCCGGACAACATCAAGCTGTGGAGCGATTTGGAAGAAGCGGGCAAACAGGTGCTGGCCAAGACGGGCAAGCCGATCATCACGTTCGAAGGCAACGGCAACTGGTCCTGGTGGCCGGCCATTTCGCAGCAGAAATCGGACCAGGTCGATGCGCAGGGCAATGTGACGATCGACAACGACATCAATATTAAAACGATGCAATTTTTCCAGAAGCTCGTGAACGAAAAGGTAGCGGCCGTAGCGCCGGGCGCCGGTCACGATACCGAGGAATACTTCGGCTTTATGAACAAAGGCGGCGCCGCTTCCGTATTCATGCCGTTCTGGTTCATGGGCAGATTCACCGACAAAATGCCGGATCTGAAAGGCAAAATGATCGTTCGTCCGATGCCTGCCTGGACGGAGGGCGGCAACCGCTCTGCGGGAATGGGCGGAACGGCCACATCGATTACCGATCAGTCCAAGCATGTCGAGCTGGCCAAAAAGTTTTTGACTTACGCCAAGCTGACCAAAGACAGCGGCATCCAGATCTGGAAGCAGCTCGGCTTCGATCCGATCGTAACGGAAGCCTGGACAGATCCGGCGATGAAAGAGTCCAACAAATTCACCGACTACTTCGGCAACGACATTTTCGATACGCTGCTCAAAGTGAAAGACGAAATCGCTCCCGTCAACATTACGGATAACGAGCCGATCGTATTCGATGCGATCCGCAATAAAGCGATGCCGCAAATTTTCCTCGATAAAAAAGATCCGGCTCAAGTGCTCAAAGCAGTCGGCGACGAATTGCGAAAAAAATAAAGCTTTGCGAAAATAGGTCGCTGGCACGGTCATGAACATGGCTGTGCCGGTGAACTGTTCTTTTCGGCGGAGGAGGATGAGTATGCGTATTCTGGGCCAGCAAGCAACCGAACGAATGCCGGCGCGAATCGCCGGACAAAGGGCCGTAACAAGGAGATCGTTATCTCTGGCTCCGTATTTGTTCGTCATGCCGTTTATCGTGTCATTTCTGCTTTTCTTTGCTTATCCGATCGTCAGCTCGGTCATCATGAGCTTTCAGCAAATGATTCCGGGCGAAGAGAAATTCATCGGCGTAGGCAATTACGTCAAACTGTGGAATCCCGATTTCTTCAAAGCGATTTACAACAACGCACGCTATACGTTTTGGACGCTGCTGATTTTGATTCCCGTGCCGATGGTGCTGGCGGTATTTCTCAACGCCAAGCTGCTGCCGGCCCGCAATTTTTTCCGTTCGGCGTTGTTTATACCGGCGCTGACCTCGGTCGTCGTGGCCGGCGTTATTTTTCGCCTTATTTTCGGCGAGCTGGACGGCTCCTTCATGAATTCGGTCATGCATCTGTTCGGGCTGCCGAGCCAGAAGTGGCTGCTGACTTCGAATCTGGCCATGGTGGCGATGGTCGTGCTGGCGTCGTGGCGCTGGATCGGTATTAACATTTTGTATTACTTGTCGGCGCTTCAAGGCATTCCGAAAGATTTGTACGAATCGGCGGAAATGGACGGCGCAGGGACGCTCAGCAAGTTTTTCCGCATTACGGTGCCTATGTTGAAGCCGATCACGATCTACGTGCTGACGATCAGCATCTACGGCGGATTCGCGATGTTTACGGAGAGCTACATGCTATGGGCGGGCAAACCTTCGCCGCAAAACATCGGGCTGACGATCGTCGGTTACATCTATCAGCAAGGGTTCCAATATTTTAATCTCGGCTTCGGGGCGGCGATCGGCATTGCCTTGCTGGCCATCACGCTGCTGGTCAATCTCGTGCAATTAGTCATATTCGGCTTGTTCCGGAAGGAGGAATAGGGGCATGAAAACAGGTCGCGCCCAAGCGCTTTCAACGGCGTTGCTGATTATTCTGTTTGCAGTTTTGTCCGTGCTTGCGCTTTTTCCGCTTTACGCGCTTTTTCTCGGTTCCATGAAACCTTCGACCGAATTGTTCCGGTACGGGCTGAACGTTAGATGGGACTTCGATCTCATGAGCTTCAAAAACTATAAGGCGATATTTGCCGGCACAGGCTCGGCCAAAAATTATTTTGTGTGGTACAAAAACAGCGTGGTCATCACCTTTTTGTTTACGTTGATCAGCTTGCTGTTCTCGTCTATGGTCGGCTACGGCTTGGCGATGTATAAATTCATTGGTAAAAATTTCATTTTTTCCCTCGTGCTCGTGACGATGATGGTGCCGGTGGAAATCATTATTTTGCCGCTTTACAAAGAAATGATCGCGCTGAAGCTGATCAACACAATCTGGGGCGTTATTTTGCCGTTCGCGGTAGCGCCGCTGCCGATTTTTTTCTTCCGCCAGTTCGCCACCGGGCTGCCCAAAGATTTTATGGATGCCGGACGGATTGACGGCTGCAGCGAAGGCGGCATCTTTTTCCGCATCATGGTTCCGCTTATGATCCCGGCTTACGGGTCGATGGCGATTTTGCAGGCGTTGTCGAGCTGGAACAATTTCCTGTGGCCGATCATCGTCATGCGGACGACGGACCAGTTCACACTGCCCATCGGGCTCGCCACCTTCTTATCCCCGCTCAGCGACAACTATGACGTGCTCATCGCCGGGGCGGTGCTGTCGATTGTGCCGATTCTAATTTTGTTCGTGTTTTTCCAACGCTTTTTCATAGAAGGTCTCACCGTGGGCGGCGTCAAAGGCTAACCGCGACTGCCGGCCGTAGAGATAACAGGAGGAAGAGAAATGGCTGCTGAATGGAAAGCTGCAATGAAAATTGATAAAGATTTCCGCGTGGCGGAAGTCGACAAGCGTCTGTATGGCTCTTTCATCGAGCATTTGGGACGCGCCGTATACGGGGGCATTTATGAGCCCGGCCATTCCACAGCGGACGAACTGGGATTTCGCCAAGACGTCCTTGAGATGATTCGCGAAATCGGCGTGCCGATCGTCAGATATCCGGGAGGCAATTTCGTATCCGGATATAACTGGCAGGACGGCGTAGGTCCTGTCGCGGAACGCCCGGCCAAGCTTGAGCTGGCGTGGCGGGTGCTGGAGCCGAACTTGTTCGGCACGAACGAATTCATGGCCTGGTCGAAGCGCGCAGGCGCAGAAGCGATGATGGCGGTGAATCTCGGCACAAGAGGAATCGACGAGGCCAGAAATTTGCTGGAATATTGCAACCATCCCGCAGGCTCGTACTGGAGCGATTTGCGGGTTGCGCACGGATATAAGGAGCCTTACGGCATCAAGACTTGGTGTCTCGGCAATGAAATGGACGGCCCGTGGCAAATCGGCGCCAAAACGGCCGACGAATACGGCCGGCTGGCGAACGAAACGGCAAAGGCGATGAAATACGTAGACCCGGGCATCGAGCTTGTCGTCTGCGGCAGTTCATTCCGCAGCATGCCGACATACGCCCAGTGGGAAGCCGCCGTGCTTGATCATACGTATGAGAACGTCGACTATTTGTCCCTGCATACGTATTACGGAAACGCAGATAACGATACCGCCAATTACTTGGCCAGATCGCTGGATATGTCGGCCTTTATCCGGGAAATTACGGCGGTGTGCGATTATATAAAAGCGAAAAAGCGCAGCAAGAAGACGATGATGCTTTCTTTTGACGAGTGGAACGTGTGGTTCCATACGCTGGAGTCGGACAAACAAATTACGCCTTGGCAGGTCGCGCCTCCGCAGCTGGAGGATGTGTACACGTTCGAGGATGCGCTCATGATCGGCAGCATGCTCATTACGCTGCTGAAACATGCGGACCGGGTGAAAATCGCCTGTCTGGCGCAGCTTGTCAACGTCATTGCGCCGATTATGACCGAAACGGGAGGGGCGGCGTGGCGCCAAACGATTTTCTTCCCCTATATGCATGCCTCGGTGTACGGCAGAGGAACTGTCCTGCATGCGTTTGTCGATTCGCCCAAATACGATTCGAAAGATTTTACCGACGTTCCTTATTTGGACGTTGTCGCGGTTCACGATGAAGAACGGGAAGAACTGACGCTGTTCGCCGTTAACAAAAGCCTGGATCGCCCGATGAGCTTCGAATGCGACGTGCGCAGCTTCGCAGGATATCGCGTCGCAGAGCATATCGTCCTGGAAAATAACGATGCGAAAGCGGTCAACACCGCTCATCGCATGCACGAAGTGGCGCCGCATTCCCGAGGGGACGCCGCCGCCCGCGACGGCCTGCTCAGCGCGAGGCTGCCGCAGCTTTCCTGGAACGTCATCAGGCTGCGCAAGCAGGACACACAGCCATAAAAGAAAGAGGTGCTTGATATGATAAAGCCGCAAGCGGCGCAATTCCGGGATTCCGTCAAAGTCAGGATTGCCGATGCATTTTGGTCCCCCTATATTCAATTGGTTAAAAATGTCGTGATCCCGTACCAATGGGATGCGCTTAACGATCGGATCGACGATGCAGCGCCCAGCTACGCGATACGCAATTTCCGCATTGCGGCGGGAGAAGAGCAGGGCCCGTTCGGCGGCATGGTGTTTCAGGACAGCGATTTGTACAAATGGCTGGAAGCCGTCGGGTTCATGCTGGAAATACAGCCGGACCCCGATCTGGAAAAGGTGGCGGACGACGTCATCCGTCTCGTCGAAAAAGCCCAGCAGCCGGACGGCTACCTCAACACGTATTTCACGCTCAAGGAGCCGGACGGCCGCTGGACGAATTTGGCGGAATGCCACGAGCTATACTGCGCCGGGCATTTGATCGAAGCGGGCGTCGCGTATTACCGCGGAACGGGCAAGCGGGCGCTGCTCGACGTATGCTGCCGGTACGCGGACTATATCGATGCCGTCTTCGGCAGCGCCCCGGGAAAGCTGCGGGGATATGACGGGCATCAGGAAATCGAGCTTGCGCTCGTGAAGCTGTACGAAACGACCGGCGAGGAGCGCTATTTGAAGCTCAGCCAGTTTTTTCTGGACGAACGGGGGCGTCAGCCGCACTTTTACCGGCAGGAGTATGAAAAGCGGGGCCGCAAGGTCCATTTTCCGGAGCTGGACATTGCCCATGAT
This sequence comes from Paenibacillus sp. sgz302191, assembly GCF_057749925.1. Taxonomy (NCBI): domain Bacteria; kingdom Bacillati; phylum Bacillota; class Bacilli; order Caryophanales; family Paenibacillaceae; genus Paenibacillus; species Paenibacillus sp. sgz302191. Next base: position 56,538 of record NZ_JBYLHY010000038.1, on the reverse strand, counting down.
CTGGCTTACAGCCAGGCCCATCTGCCCGTTCGCGAGCAGGAGTCGGCGGTCGGACACGCCGTGCGGGTCGTCTACATGTGCGCAGGCATGGCCCATGTCGCGGCGCTCTCGCAGGACGAAGGGCTGCTCGAAGCATGCCGAAGGCTGTGGGCCAACATCGTCGGCAAACAGATGTACGTTACGGGAGCGATCGGCGCCATGGCTTACGGCGAAGCGTTCACGCTCAATTACGATTTGCCAAACGACACGGTATACGGCGAAACGTGCGCTTCCATCGGGCTCATTTTTTTCGCCAGACGCATGCTGGAGATCGAAGCGAAGGGCGAGTATGCGGACGTGCTGGAGCGGGCTTTGTACAACACGGTCATCAGCGGCATGGCCCGGGACGGCAAACATTTTTTCTACGTCAACCCGCTTGAGGTTTACCCGCCGGCCAACGCCGTCAACAAAATTTACGAGCACGTCAAGGTGCAGCGCCAGCGGTGGTTCGGCTGCTCCTGCTGCCCGCCGAACATAGCCAGGCTGCTGGCTTCGTTGAATCAGTACGTGTACACATGGAACGACGGCACGCTTTACGCGCATCTGTACATCGGCGGCGAAGCGAGCATTCAGGCCGGCCGGCGCCAATTGAAGCTGGAGCAGGTGTCGCAGTATACGGCCGACGGCAGCGTCAGCTTCCTGCTCGGGACCGGCGGTCAGCCGGCCGACTTCACACTGGCGCTGCGCATTCCCGGCTGGTGCGGCCAGTCGTTCAGTGTCCGGGTGAACGGGGCCGATTGCCCGGTTTCGCAGGCGGCGGACGGGTACGCCCGCATCACCCGCAGCTGGAACGACGGCGACCGGGTCGATGTGCGCTTCGCGCTGGAAGTGAAGGCGGTCAAGGGGCATCCGCTCGTCCGCCAGCTTGCCGGCAAAGCGGCTTTGCAGCGCGGGCCGTTCGTGTACTGCATGGAGGAAGCTGATAACGGCGGCAATCTGCATCTCATCTATTTCAACGGCGAAGAGGATTGCCGGGTGGAGTATGATGAAACTTTGCTGGGCGGCATGCACGTCATCAAAGCGCCTTGCGTGCGGACCGCGGTGCCCGAGGACGGGAACGCGCTGTATGTCAGCGGCAAACAATGGCCTGCCAGCGCGGCCGACGTCACGTTCATTCCGTATTACGCCTGGGGCAACCGCGGCGTCGGAGAGATGAGCGTATGGGTGAAGGAAAATCCGGCGGCAGCCCCAAATCTGCCATGATTTGAGCCCTCCCGGCGCATGAAGGAGCACTTTCCGGCCCGCCAAGCTGTGCGAAAATCCGCGGCTGCGAGCGGGGGACGTGCTCCTTTTTCATGCGCGTTTTCATGCGGTTAAAGTTGAAATTTTTAAAAAAGGTGTTGGAAAGATTAATGTCAATTGCGCTCGCATCCTATATGATACTTGTGTATACAAACTCCGGGACGAGCTTGATGGAAAGAGATGGCTGCGGAGAATTGAACAGACAAGGCGGTGGTTGGAAGGAGCGGCAGCAGGGCAATTTGGCAGCGGGTTAAAAGCATCCCGGCAATTTGGTAAGCGAATACAATAATGAGGAGGACAATGATGAAACGAACGTTGCTTAATTATTGGAACAAGTTTTCAAGTTCTCGGAATCTTCAAATGTTAGTCGCTTCGACCATTACTGCAAGCGCTATCATGTTGATTCCCCAGCTGGCTTCGGCCAACACGATCTCGAACGGCAACTTCAACGTACAGACGGGAACGAACGGCGAGATTACCTCTTTGCAAATAACGGGAGATACGTATCCGACGAACTATGTATTGAATGCGACGAACGCGCCGAATCAAAATACGGCCGATCACCAATGGGTCGGGGAGCTGATGTTCACCTACCGGCTTGGCACCGGCGCCTGGACGCCAGCGCTGACGAACAAGTCGTCGGACGCCAGAACGATTTCGCAAAGCGGCAACACCATTAATGTAACTTACCAAAATTCGAGCAACAGCCAGGGAATCCGCAATTTCAAAGTCGACGAATCTTACTCGCTCGTTAACGACTACTTGAAATGGCAAATAACCGTGACGAATACAAGCAACCAAACGCTTGAAATCGGGGATTTCGGCCTGCCGATCCCGTTCAACGAATTTTTCACCGCCGGCAACAACGATGAAATCTATGAAACGCGCACGATATCGCATGCTTTCATCGGCAATAACAGCTCCTACCTCGTAGCCCAGCGGCCGAGCGGGATCGGTCCTTTCCTGTTGATGGTTCCCGACACGACGACCGGCGCGGGATTTGAGTACCAGGACAACTGGAGGGTGGAGGAGCATCCGAACAGCATGTGGGCAGCCGATCAAGGCGGCTACGCCAAAGGGCTGAACGTGTATTATATTCATTCGAACGTGATCAAAAGCAACAACCGGGGCTATTTGCCGAACACGAGCCTGACGCTCGCTCCGGGCGCAAGCAAAACGTATGCGTTCAAATTTTTTAAAGTCGCAGACGAATATGCGGTTCAAGACAGACTGTACAACGAAGGCATGGTCGATTTCAACGTAGTGCCCGGCATGATCGTGCCGACGAATCAGACGGCCAAATTCGACCTTCACACATCCAAAACGATCACTTCCGTAACCCCGCAATATCCTTCCGAAACGAACGTTTCGTTTGTGAACACGGTAGGAACGGATCATAAAATTTACCAGCTGACGATGAGTCATTTGGGCCAGAACAACATTACGGTGCAGTACGGCAACGGCGAGAAAACCGTGCTCCAATTTTACGCGATCGAGCCGGTCGACACGGCCTTGCAGCGGCACGCTACGTTTATGGTCAACAACCAGCAATGGAACGTGCCCGGCGATATCCGGGATAAAGTGTTCGACGACTGGATGATGCAGTCGAAGGCCAAACGCAACAATTTTGCCGGTTATTGGGGCTGGGGCGACGATTGGGGATACACCCACGCACAGTTCTTGGCTGAGAAAAACGCAATGTCGCCTGTCGCTACCGAGGTGACTGCGCTTGACAATTATTTGGAAACCGCGATCTGGACGAACTTGATGAGCGGCCATCACAGCGATTATCTGGTGCCCGATTTCCTGATGGCGCCGCCGAACACGACGCCGACGTATCGCGGCTACGCGTACCCGCACATTTACAACACGTATTTCAGCATGTACAAAATCGCCAAGATGTACCCGAATCTCATCACGTACAAAAACCCTAAAAATACGTACTTGCTGCGCGCCTACAACATCTTCAAAGCGCTGTACGACGGACCTGTCTCCTACAACTGGAATACCGGGCTGATGGGCGAAATGACGACACCGGACATTATCAAAGCTTTGCAGGATGAAGGCTACAACACCGAGGCCAACGATATCATCAGCAAAATGGCGACCAAATACAACAACTTCTCGTCCAGCCCTTATCCGTACGGTTCGGAGTACAGCTATGACAATACGGGCGAAGAATCCGTCTATATGCTGGCCAAAATGAACAACAACAACACGATTAAAGGCAAAATCAACGCCAAAACGAGAGCGTCGCGCGGTCATATGCCGATTTGGTACTATTACGCCGATCCCGTCACGATTACCGGCGACAACTGGTGGAACTTCCAATACACCACTTCGCTCGCAGGCTTTGCGATGGATGACTGGATCAAGAACAACTCGGCGACTCCGGAGGTTGAGCAGCGCTTGTCCTATGCGGCCAAAATCGCCAACATCGGTGCCATCAACTCCGGGCAAATCAGCAGCGATCCTGCCAACATCGGCGCCGTATCCTGGACGTATCAGGCGAACAAAGGCAACTACGGCGCGCTTGGCCTGGACGGCGGTCCGCTGTTCAACGGCTGGCGCGGCATGAGCGGCGAAGCCGATCTCGGTTTGTTCGGAGCGCTGAAAGTGCTTAGCGCCGATGTATCTGTAGATCCGATTTTCGGCTTGTACGGATACGGCGCAGACGTCACGCTCAGCGGCGGCAAGTACACGGTCACGCCGAAGGACGGCCTCTCCAAGCGGCTGAATCTGATCACGGAGAAATTCTCCATGGAGCTTGAACGCGATCAATACACGACGGCTACGGTTGCAACGGCCAAGAACGATGTCAGCTTCACTTTGAAAAACACAATGACTTCGGCTGCGCATACGACTAAAGTTACGTTCTCCGGGCTGGCCGCCGGCACTTATAACGTGCTGGTTAACAATGTCAGCGCAGGTACGGCGATTGCCACAAACGGCGGCAAAACCGTCGTCAACCTGAACATCGGTACGGCAGCTACTTATGATGTGAAGCTGCAAGCGGGAGGACAACTGCCGGATACGATGGCATACTACAAGTTCAACGAAACGACCGGAACGACAGCGTCCGATTCCTCAGGCAACGGATTTAATGCGACGCTGAACGGAGGCATCACCTGGGCGGCCGGCAAAAGCGGCAATGCCGCCAGCCTGAACGGCACGAACGGCTACGTGTCCCTGCCGTCGGGAGCGATCAACGGTTTGACCGATTTCACCGTCGCAACTTGGGTCAAAGTCAATTCGTTGGACGACTGGGCGCGGATTTTCGACTTCGGTTCAGGAACGAACTCGTATATGTTCCTGGCTCCAAGGGCGGGAGGCGCAGGGCTCAGGTTTGCGATTACGAACAGCAGCAACGGTGCAGAGCAGCAGCTTAATACGACTGCCGCGCTGGCAACAGGCGTGTGGAAGCACGTCGCCGTGACTCACTCGGGCAGCACGGGCATTTTATACGTGGACGGAGTCGAAGTGGCAAGAAATACAAGCATGACGCTATCTCCGGCCAACCTGGGCAATTTGACGCAAAACTACATCGGCAAATCGCAATGGTCGGACCCGTATCTGAACGGCCTGATCGATGAGTTCAAAATTTACGGCAGAGCCCTGAGCGCTTCGGAAATTTCCGCGCTGGCCGCAAACTGATCTGGGAAGGCTTTGCCGGATCGAAAAGAAGCCCCTGCCTGTGACGGCAGGGGAATACAAGAGACGCCTTCAAACCCGTTAGGGATGAAGGCGTCTTTTGCCGTGCCGTGGAGGAGATTGCCGTGCCGTGGAGGAGATTGCCGTGCCGTGGAGGAGATTGCCGTGCCGTGGAGGAGATTGCCGTGTCGGTGGAGGAGATTGCTGTGTCGGTGGAGGAGATTGCCGTGTCGGTGGAGGAGATTGCCGTGCCGTGGAGGAGATTGCTGTGGCGTGTCGGGGATGCGGCGGCGAGGAGTTGGGGGACGATGGAGGCGGAATATGCCGGAGCCGGAGCATCTATCCGCCCAGTTGCGCGAGGAAAACCTGCAAAAGTGCAGGCTTTTGCCCATTGATATGCTGGCAGAGAAATATTCCTGCAAAAGTGCAGGCTTTTCACCGCACACATGGGCTCAGGATCATTTTCATCGAAAATTCCTGCACATTTGCAGGCTTATTGCCAAAATGGACTATTTTTTCGGTAAAAGCCTGCGCATTTGCAGGTTTTTCGCGAATCGGTCTGTCCAGCTGCCTTATGGCCACCCGCCGTGCAGCGGCGCAACCCGCGCTGGAAGAGGCGCGCGTTGGGAAAGAACGACTGCAGTCCCCAACAAAGGCGTCGTCAATTTCTCAAACGTCTGAAAAATGCGGCTTCTTACTCTCTAGTACTCTTGCAGCGAACAAACATTCCTATAAATCTGCAGTAATTTCTTTTAAATTCGAGGCCCCGCCAGTCCTAGCATGCATGATCGGATATGCAGCACAAATAAAGCGGGTGGAATGAAATAGGAGGATGGAGCGGGCGATATCGGAATCATCCACATTAAAGGTCGGTTTTCTCAATTGTTCGGCGCTTTCATTTTGACTATTCTGAAAGGAAGATGCGCTGTTCGCAGCCGTCATGCGCGCGGCAATCTTGTAAGCGATTACGATATGAAAAATTTTGGGGGCTGCATTTATGAATGAACCGGTGGGCGTAGAGCCGGATTGGTCGAATCTGCATGTGCTGGAAAAAAACGCGGAGCCTCCGCGGGCGCCGCTTATTCCTTATGCCAACCGGGACGGCGCGATGAAAGGCGACCGGGCGTCGTCGCCGTATTACCAATTGCTGGGCGGCAATTGGTCGTTTATGTATGCGGAGTCGCCGCTTTCGGCTCCGGCTGATTTTATGAACCCGGAATATGAGGCGGCCGACTGGCCGCAAATTCCGGTTCCGTCCAATTGGCAGCTGCACGGGTATGGAATACCCCAGTACAGCAGCTGCCCATATCCTTTTCCGATCGACCCGCCGCTTGTGCCGAAACAGAATCCGACGGGATGCTACCGGACGGTTTTTACGGTGGATGCATCTTGGGAGGATAAGGGGCTTCGGCTTGTTTTTGAGGGCGTCGATTCGGCTTTTCATGTGTGGGTGAACGGTCGGTTGGCGGGGTACAGTCAAGGCAGCCACATGCATGCCGAATTCGATATCACTTCATTGGTGCATGCCGGGAGCAACGTGCTGGCGGTTCGCGTATATCAATGGTCGGACGGGAGTTATTTGGAAAGTCAGGACAAGTGGCGGCTCAGCGGTATTTTTCGGGATGTGTATGTGCTTGCTTTGACCGGCGTTCACATCAGGGACGTATTCGTTCGAACGATGTTTGAAAACGGCTATGGCGAGGCTCGGCTGGATGTTCGCATTCAGGCCGCCCGATTGCCGGGATGCGAGGCAGAGTACCGTATAACGGCGGCGCTGCTGGATGAGAACGGCGTGCAGGTGCTTCGACACGATCATTCGGCGGCCGTCAAGTATGAGCCTGATACGGTGGAGACGCAGCTGCTTGTGTCGGAGCACATCGCGCAGCCAAAGCTCTGGACCGCGGAAACGCCTCATCTATATGCGCTGATCCTGACGCTATATGACGAGCAGGGGCAGATAGCTGCAGTCCATCGCCTCGATGTCGGGTTTCGCGAAATCCGGGTTGAACAAGGCAGGATGCTGATCAACGGCAAGCCGATCCGGATCAAGGGCGTAAACCGCAATGAGTTTGACCCGGATCTCGGTTACGTTACTACTTTCGAAACGATGGAGCGGGATATCGAGCTTATGAAGCTCCATCATATCAATGCGGTTCGCTTGGCCCATTATCCGAATGATACGAGATGGCTCGAGCTGTGCAGCCGTTTCGGGCTGTACGTGATCGCCGAAGCGGATTTGGAGACGCACGGCTTCCATTTTCTCGGCGATGAAAGCTATTTGTCCGCCCACCCGGACTGGCGGGAAGCTTACTTGCACAGGGCCAGGAAGCTCGTCGAGCGGGATAAAAACCACCCCTGCGTCATCATGTGGTCGCTCGGCAACGAATCCGGCTACGGCGCCAACCACGACGCCATGGCCGAGTGGATCCGGGAGCGCGACTCGACCCGGCCGATCCATTACGAGCGGGCATACGATGCGGCAGTGGTCGATGTCGTCAGCCAAATGTACCCGGCCGTGGAGACAGTCATCGAGGAAGGGCGCAAGGACGATCCGCGGCCTTATCTGATGGTCGAGTACGGCCATGCGATGGGCAATTCCGTTGGCAATCTTAAGGAATACTGGGAAGCGATATATACGTATCCGCGGCTGCTCGGCGGCTTGATCTGGGAATGGGCCGATCAGGGCATCCGTCAGTATGACGAAGCGGGGGAGCCGTGGTATGCGTACGGCGGGGATTTTGGCGAAGAGCCGCACAGCGGCCATTTTTGCCTGGACGGGTTATTGTTCCCGGACAGAAGCGTGAAAGCGTCGATCCTGGAGCTTAAAAAAACGCTCGAACCGGTCCAAATCGCCTGGGCGGACCAGGCGCAATCGCAATCGCAAACGCAACTGGAGGCACAGCCGCAAGCCCATCAGCAATCGCAACCGCAACCGGAACCAACAGCCAGGAGGCTGCGTGTGACGAACCGGTACGATTTCGTCAGCCTTGCCCATCTGCAAGGCGAGTGGACGCTGCTCAAGGACGGCGAGCCTGCGGCAAGCGGCGAGCTGCCTGCCCTGCGAACGCTCCCCGGCGAAACGGAGGAGCTGACGCTGGTGCTCCCCGCAGACGGCATGACCCAAGCGGGCGAATACGTGCTGCGCGTCCGGTTCGCGCTGCGCGAGGATGCGCCGTGGGCGAAGCGCGGCTACGAAATCGCCTGGGCGGACCTGCCGGTCGCGGTCATCGCCGAACGGTCGCCCGCGCACGTCAGCCGCAGCACGGCTGCGCTGGCGTGGGATGACACGCGACGTCACGTCTTCGTGCAAGGAGAGCATTTCGCCGCCGTCTACGACAAGGAAGCGGAGGCGATGAACGACTGGCGCTGCCGCGGCGTGCGGCTGTTGAAAGCCGGCCCGCGCATTCAATTGTGGCGCGCGCCGGTGGACAATGACGTCCAGCTCGCGAAGGCGTGGAAAAAGGCGGGGTATGACCGCCTAGTCACGCACCAGCGGACGCTGGAAGTATCCGCGTGGGGCGCGCAGGGCGTGCGGATTGCCGCGGATGCGGTCATCGGGGCCCGCGGCGAGCCCGTCGCTTTCCGGTCGCGGCTCGTCTATTCGATCGACGGCAGCGGCGAACTGCTGCTGGAAGCGTCGATCGAGCCGCTGCGCGAGGAGCTGCCGCCGCTGCCGCGGTTTGGCATCGAGCTGCGGATGCCGGGCGGTTTTGACAGGCTGCGCTGGTACGGCAGAGGGCCGCATGAATGTTATGCGGACCGCAAAGAGAGCGGCAAGCTCGGCATTTACAGCGGCACGGTGCAGGAGCAGTTCGTGCCGTACATCAAGCCGCAGGAAAACGGCAGCAAAGCCGACGTCCGCTGGGCGGAGATCAGCGATGCGTCGGGCAGCTGCCTGATTTTCAGCGGCCCGTCGCTGCTGCAAGTAAGCGCACATCATTATACGACGGAAGATTTGACGCTGACGAAGCACGTGCACAAGCTTGCAAGGCGCGATGAGACGATTGTGCACATCGATGCCGCGCAAAGCGGTCTCGGCAATCACAGCTGCGGCTATGCGCCGACGCTCGACGCCTATTTGCTGCAGCCGCAAAGCATGAAGCTGGAAGTACGAATCAAGCCGATCAAGGGGGAGTTTCCATGACATTAAGAGTCATTTCTTGCAAGACCGAATATATGCATAATCCGCTCGGGCTGGATGAGCGCCGGCCGCGATTGTTTTGGCAGCTTGAGTCCGACTCTCGGAACGCCGTACAGACGGCTTATCAGGTCATCGTCTCGCAATCCCGCGAGAGCCTTGAGAGCGGCGTGGGTGAGATGTGGGACACGGGAAAAACAGCCTCCGGGCAATCGGTTCATCTCGTATACGAGGGCAAGCCGCTGCAGTCGGAAGGGCGCTACTACTGGAAAGTGCGCGTGTGGGACGGTGAAGGCCGGGCGTCGGCCTGGAGCGAATGCGCCTTTTGGACGATGGGGCTGCTGTCCCGCGACGAGTGGAAGGCGCAGTGGATCGGCCGCAAATCCGAGCCGAATAAACAGATGCAGCCAGCCCCTTATTTTCGCAAAACGTTCACCGTCCGCAAACAAGTGCGCCGCGTCACCGCTTATGCGACGGCACTCGGCCTGTTCGAGCTGCACCTGAACGGGCAGACGGTCGGCGACCGCTTCGCTCCGGGCTGGACCGATTACGACAAGCGGGTGCAAGTAACGGCGTTCGATTTGACGGAACAGGTCCGGGAAGGCGGCAATGCCTTCGGCGTCATCCTTGGCGACGGCTGGTATGCGGGGACGGTGGGCTTTTTGGGCGCGCGCATTTACGGGGAAAGGCCGTTCTTCCTCATGCAGGCGCATATCGATTACGAGGACGGGACGCGGGATTGCATTTGCACCGATGCGAGCTGGACGACGTCCGGCGGGCCGATCGTGTATTCGGACATGATTCTGGGCGAGACGTATGACGCCCGTCTGGAGCATGAGGGCTGGGATCGGCCGGATTTTGCGGACGCGCATTGGGAACGGCCGGACGTCAGGCCGGGCTACAACGGACTCCTGGTCGCAGCGGTCGAGCCGCCGATCCGCATCGTGCAGGAGAGGCGCCCCATCGACGTCAGGCGGACGGAGCAGGGCACGTATATTTACGATATGGGGCAAAATATGGTCGGCTGGACGGAGCTGAAGGTGGCCGGAACGCGCGGCGCGAAGGTGACGCTGAGCCATGCGGAGATGCTGCAGCCTGACGGCTCTTTGTATCTGGACAATTTGCGGGTCGCTGTCCAGCAGGATCATTACATTTTAAAAGGCGAAGGCGAGGAACGCTACGAACCGCGGTTTACGTTTCACGGCTTCCGGTACGTCGAATTGATCGGTTTTCCGGGAGAGCCGGATTTGGATACGATCGTCGGCAAAGTCGTTCATTCGGACACGCCGGTTACGGGGACGCTGGAAACGTCGGATGAGATGGTCAACAAGCTTTATTCCAACATTACCTGGGGGCAGCGCGGCAATTTCCTCTCCGTGCCGACGGATTGCCCGCAGCGTGACGAGAGGCTTGGCTGGACCGGGGACGCCCAAATTTTTGCCCGTACCGCTTCCTATAATATGGACGTAGCGCGCTTTTTCACCAAATATATGTGGGATATGCGGGATTGCCAGCAGCCGTCGGGCGCTTTTACAGACGTGGCCCCCGATGCGGGCTGGATCCGGTACAAAATGTGGAGCACCCGGCTCAACTGGTTCGCTCCCGACAATGCCGGCTGGGGAGATGCGGGCGTTATTTTGCCGTGGACGCTGTACGTGATGTACGGGGATACACGAATTTTGGAAGTTCATTACGAGGCGATGGTACGGTGGGTTGACTACTTGCAGGCGAACAGCGACGGTCTCGTCAGGCCGGCTTACGCCAACTACGGCGACTGGCTGTCCATCGAGGCCGATACGCCGAACGAAGTGCTGGCTACCGCTTATTTCGCTTACAGCGCGAAGCTGTTGGGACAAATCGCCGGCGTCCTCGGCAAAAAAGAGGACGAGGCGAAGTACGCCTCGCTGTTCGGGGACATCGCCGCGGCGTTCCGCGCCGCTTTCGTCGACGCCGCAGGCCGCATTCACGGAGGCACGCAAACCGTCTACGTGCTGGCGCTGCAGTTCGGCCTGCTGACGGAGACGCTGCGCGAGCGGGCCGCCGGCCATTTGGCGGCCGACATCCGCCGGCGCGGCGGGCGGCTGTCGACGGGCTTCCTCGGCGTCGGCTATTTGCTGCCGGCGCTTACCGATCATGGCATGCTGGACATTGCCTATGAGCTTTTGACCCAGGAGGCGTTCCCGTCATGGATGTACTCCATCAAGCACGGAGCGACGACGATTTGGGAGCGCTGGGACGGATGGACCGAAGACAACGGCTTCCAGACGCCGCAAATGAACTCGTTCAACCACTACTCTCTCGGTTCGGTCGGCGAGTGGATGTTCCGCTATATGGCCGGCATCGATACCGACGCGGCAAAAGCGGGCTTCCGGCATAGCGTCATCCGTCCGCGGCCAGGCGGGCGCTTGACGCGTGTTAACGCGCAGTACGACTCTTTGTACGGCACCGTTCGGTCGGCCTGGAGCCTGTCGGACGGCAGGCAGTTCGATTTGCGGGTCGCGGTGCCCGTCAACACGACGGCGACCGTCCATTTGCCAAGCCCCGGCTCGCTGCTGAACGGGGTTAACCCGGAAGCCACAGCCATCGCCGCCGGTCCGCTGTCCGCACAATTCGATATAGGTTCAGGCGAATACCATTTTAGATGTATAATTGAAAAGTAGCATGCCGCATCAGGGGAGCCGCACGTTCTCCTGCGGACGCGCCGGACGCGTATGTCGGTGGGGAATACGCCCCGCCGTCTGCCGTCCGGCCGCGCGCATGCAGAAGAAGGGGGGAAGCTCTGACCTATGTTTTCCAGAATCCGCATCGTGCTGCTCTTCAGCTATTTCATTATCATCCTTATTTGTATCGCCCTGGTCGGAACGATCTCCTTCTATATTTCGTACCGCTCGACGTCGGAAAAAGCGGAGCAATCGAGCAATCAGATCGTGCGCCAAATCGAGAAAAATATGAACAACGATTTTCAAAACAAGCGCAATCTGCTGCTGGCCCCCTATTACGGCCAGGAATATATAGACGGCATTAACGCCTATGCGACGATGGACGAGCAGGACAAGTTTCTGTTCAAGCGCAAGCTCGGAGACCTCTTTTTGAAAAGCTTCAACATTACCCCGATTCCCGATTTCATCCGTTTTCAAATTTATTACAGCAACGGCGAGCTGCTGAACGCCTCGGACGACCGGAAGCCGTGGACGGCCGAAGAAGTGACGCAGTCCGAATGGTTCCGGCAGACGATCGTCAAGGACGGCCGGGTTCATTTCAGCGGGCCTCCCGCCGGGGAAAACCGGGAAAATGAGCGGCCCGCTTTTTCATCTTCCATTTTGATCCGCGATTTCTCGAATCCCGTTTATTTCATCATCGTGCGCGCGGAGTACAGCGCCGAATTGTTTCGCGCCATCGGGCAAAACGACAGCCTTTCCGCGAATAGCGTGCTGCTCGTGCTCGACGAGCTTAACAGGCCCATATTCAGCTCCGCGGAGCCGCAGGACGCTTACTTGCGGACAGACATGCTCGCGCAGATTACGAAGGACAACGGCACGTTTTGGTACGGAGACAAGCAGGGCGACATACTCGTCACGTATACGAGGTCGGATTTTTCCAACTGGAAAGTCGTGCTGCTCATGCCGAAGAAGGAAATTTTCAGCTCGCTCGATCGCATTAAAACGACGACGCTCATAACGGCGTTGATCGCTTTTCTGGTCACTTCGCTCATCTCCGTCCTGTTCGGACAGCGGATCACGAATCCGATTCTGGAGCTTTACAAAACGATCAACCGCGTCAAAAGGGGGGATTTTTCCATTCGCGTCCCCGTGCGGAGGAACGATGAAATCGGCCGGATCGCGATGAATTTCAACGATATGCAGGATGAGCTGCAAAACTTGATCGAGAGCAAATACATTTACCAGATCAAGCTGCAGCAGGCCGAGCTGGCGATGCTGTATTCGCAGATCAATCCCCACTTTTTGTACAATACGCTCGACAGCATTAAGGCGATGGCCGACTATTACGACGTGGAAACAATCGGCGGCATGGCGCAGTCCCTTGCGGATATGTTCCGTTACAATATTAAAAATAAGGATGAGGTCGTCACGCTCAGGGAAGAATTGGAGCAGGCCGAAGCATATATGAGCATTCAGCGCATTCGTTTTGAGGACAAAATTACGTACGAAACGGATATCGAGGAAAGCTTGTACGACCATCCGCTTCTCAAAATGACGCTCCAGCCCCTGGTCGAAAACGCCGTATTCCACGGCATTGAGCCCAAGCTCGGGCCCAGCACCATTCGCGTAGCCGCACGCCGGCAGGGTGAGGACTTGCTGCTCACGGTGAGCGATGGCGGCGTAGGCATGACCGCGGAGCAATTGGACGGCTTGCGGGCGAGGCTGGATCAGCCGGTTTATTCGGAGACAGTTTCCGCGCAAGCCCCGGCGGGCGGCCTCGGCATCCGCAATGTGTACGCCCGGTACGCGATTCGTCTGGGCAAACAGTTCGACTGCATTATCGAGAGCAGAAAAGGGGAAGGCACGAGCGTGACGCTCGTCATCGGCCCCGGGAACTTGTAAGAATATTAAACATTATTAGTCGAAATCGTGAATAGAGCGAACGAAAGCGGTTTCATATAATTGAATTGTAAGCGATTCCTTCAACAAATGCTTACGCGGCAAGTTTTCTCACGAAACTACAGGGAGGGTGCTAAAGAAAATGAAAAAAATGAAAACGGTCTTTTCGGCGCTCACAGTCTGCTTAACCGTCGGCGCTATCACGGGCTGCGGCGGCGGTACCGGAGCGGCCCCGGCAGCGGACAAGACGGCGGCGGGGACAGCGGCGCCGAAGACGTCCAAAGCTCCGGTTACGCTGACGTTCGTCATTTCCAATACGGTCGATGCGGCGCCGTTCAACAAAATTTTCGAAGCTTACGAAAAACAGACCGGCAACAAGGTCGAACTGCAGGCGCTGCCCGGCGGCGACTTCGACAACATGATGAAAACCCGGTTCTCGACCGGCGATTTCCCGGATTTGTTCCTTATGCAGCCGGGAACGAAGCAGAACGTCAAATTGCGCGCGGAAGAGACGCTGCACGAATGGAGCGCCGAAGCGGGCGTATGGGACCGGATCATCCCTTCGATGAAAGACTTCCAAACGACGGCAAGCAAAAAGATTTACGGCGTACCGTTCGGGGCTACGGGCATGATGGGGGTTTTCTACAACAAGGATGTGTTCGGCAAGGCCGGCGTGCAGCCGCCTAAAAACTACGCGGATTTGCTTGAAACGGCGAAAAAAATCAAGGCCTCCGGCGTCACTCCGTTTTACGATGCGGTGAAAGACGGCTGGCCGACGCAAATCTTTTATTTGACGGGCTGGGTGTCCAACGTCGATCCGGCGATTGGCGACGCCGGCGTCCAAAAGCTCGAAAAGAACCAATTGAGCCTTGCCGATATTCCGCAGGTGAAAGATTTGTTCGTCAAGCAAAAACAGCTGAAAGATTTGGGGCTGATTCAGGACAACCCGATGGCCGGCACGTATGACGAGCTGCAGACGAAATTGGGTGACGGCAAAGTGGCGATGACTTTCATGCTCGACGGCATTATTCCGCAGCTGGAAAAAAAATTCAGCAAAGATTTCGTGAAAGACCACATCGGCTTCTTCCCGTTCCCTTCGGAGAGCGACGCGGGAACGGCGCTGATTACGCCTCCGAACCAGCTGATGGTGCCGGAAAAAGCGAAGCATGCCAAAGAAGCGATCGAGCTGATCAAGTTCATGATTTCGCCCGATGTGGTGAATCTGTACTACCAGACGGCGCCGGGCATCCCGATTTTCAAAGACGCAAAAAGCGAGTTGTACCCCGTGCAGCAAACAGTCAAAGAGATGATCGACGCTGGCAAAGCCAAAATCAATATCCAGAACCGTCTGACGCCTACATTTGCCGATCTTCAGAAAACGCTGCAAAACTTCTACATTCTCGGCAATGTGGACAACGCTGTGAAAGAATTCGACGCCAACTACAAGAAGGACGGCAAAACCAAACGACTCGAAGGGTTTGAGTAAGCATGGGAACAAGCAAGTACCCGCTTTACTTTTCATTTCCGGCATTGGCTGTGTTTCTGCTGTTTTTTATGACGCCGACGCTGATCGGCTTTTACTACAGCTTTACGGACTGGAACATTAACGCGCCCGATATCCGTTTTATCGGGCTGCGGAATTACGTCGAGCTGTTTCGCGAACCGCGGTTGATGACAGCTTTGCTGAACACGCTCATTTTTGCGGCTGCGGTTACGGTGCTGCAAAACGTGTGCGGGCTCGGACTCGCACTCATTTTGAACGAAGCGCTCGTGCTGAAGAATGTGCTGCGGATGATTTTTTTCCTGCCCTACGTGATCGCACCGATCGTCATCGGCTACATCTTCCGGGCGATTTATCATCCGGAGCACGGCATTGTGAACCAGTTGCTGAACAATATCGGCCTCGGCATGCTGGCGCACGATTGGCTGAACGATCCGAAGTATGCGCTGTTTTCCATCATCGTCACCGACATATGGCGCGTAGCGGGTTTTTCCATGGTCGTCTATTTGGCCGGGCTGCAGTTCATTCCGAAGGATTTGATTGAAAGCGCGTCTATGGACGGCGCGCACTACTGGAGCCGGTTCCGGCAAATTATGTTCCCGCTGCTGGCTCCCGCTTTTACCGTGAACGTGCTGCTGTCGATGATCGGCTCCATGAAAGTGTTCGAAATCGTCATGGTGCTGACCGAGGGCGGTCCCGGCTATTCGACGGAAGTATTTTTCACCTATATCCGCAGCATGTTCAGCTCGGGCGAATTCGGTTATGCGACGGCGGTGAACGTTGTGCTGTTCGTTCTGGTTACTTGCGTGGGCGTGCCTGTGCTCATGAAAATGAAAAAAAGGGAGGTGGAGATGTGATACGGCGAAGCGCATGGCTCATATTGCTTGAACTGGCGGCGATCTGTATGGCGCTTGTCATCCTCATCCCCTTCCTGATGATTCTCGTCAATTCGTTCAAAGATATCCGGGAATCGGCGCTGTTCGGCTTGTCGCTGCCCTCCGAATGGCAGTTCGGCAATTACAGGGATATTTTCGGCCAGGCTCATATTTTGCGCGGGTTTACGAACAGCGTTCTGATTTCTGGCTGTGTGGTCGTATGCGTGAACATTTTCGCCTCCATGGCCGCTTTCATTATTCAGCGGAGAGACAGCCGCTTTCTGCGGACCGCGTATTATTTGTTCATTACGGGCCTGATCGTGCCGGTTTCGATCGTGCCGACGATCAAGCTGATGGGCGATCTGCACATCAGAGGCACATATTTCAGCCTGATCATGTACTACACAGCCGTTCTGCTTCCATTCGCCGTGTTCCTGCTCGTCGGCTTTATGAAATCGATCCCGCGCGAGCTGGATGAGGCGGCTCTGCTCGAAGGCTGCGGCTATTTCCGGCTGTACTGGCAAATCGTGCTGCCCCTGATTGTGACGGTGCTGGTCACGGTGACGATCGTCGTGATGGTGTCGGTGTGGAACGACTTTTTCGGACCGTTTTACTTGATGACCGACAGTACCAAGTGGACGATCGTGCTGCAAATTTTCAATTTCGTCACGATGTACAGTACGAATTGGGGCGTCGTTTTCGCCTTTATGACCGTTGTCGTCGCGCCTGTGTTAATCGTCTATTTATTCCTCCAGAGATACATTATCGACGGTTTGACGGCCGGTTCTCTGAAAGGATAACATGTCAGTAACATAAGAGCGGGAGGGCTAAGTCCATGCGCAAAGTTGTCATAGTCGATGATGAAATATGGATTCGCAGAGGGCTGATCCAATCGATTCCCTGGGAGCGGTTCGGGCTGAAGCTCGTCGGAGAAGCGTCGAACGGCGAAGAGGCGCATGCGATTGCGCTCGCGGAAAAGCCGGATCTGCTTTTTCTGGATATGCGGATGCCCGGTTTGGACGGAAAACAACTGATCGGGATGCTGAACCGGGATTTGCCCGAATTGCTGACGATCGTGGTCAGCGGCTATTCCGATTTTGAATATACGAAAGAGGCGATCCGGCATAAAGCTTTTGAATATTTGCTGAAGCCGGTGAAGAAGGAAGAACTGGTTCAAGTGTTGGAAAAAGCGGCGGCCGAGCTGGATCGGAGGGAAAGCGAGAAGCGCAGGGCGCCAGGCGAGAGCCCGGAAGACCGGCTGCAGCGCATGCTGCACCATGCGGAAGCGGAACCGCGGGACGGCGAGGGGCTGTCCCATACGCCGCCGGACTGGTGGGCGGGGGAAGCTCGTATCGTCGTCCTGCAGCCGGACGCTTATGGGGACAACGCCGATCCGGCGAAGCTGCTGCCCCTGATCAGGGAACAGCTCGAGCGGAACCGGCCGTTTCTGTTCGGCGGACAGTGGAGCTATGTCGTGACGACGGCTCCAGACGCCGCAAGGGAAACGGTGCTGGCCGTCACAGGGCAACGGCTGAAGCGCGAAGACTTCGACAAGCTGTGCCGGACGCTGCAAGCGGCGCTTAAGCAAGCGGGCATCGACGGCTGCAGCTTTGGCGTCAGCGGCGCAAAGACGGACGCGCAGCAGGCGGGGCGCGCCTATGTCGAAGCGGTTCGGGCGCTCAAGGCAAAAAGCCTGGGAGAACGCAACGCCGTACTGTTTGCCGGCAGCGAAACGAACGCCGCACCGCCCTGCTATCCGCGGGAGCTGGAAGACGCCTTCCTCCTGTCGCTGCAGATGGGCAGCGAGAGCGCAGCGCACGACTTTGACAGGCTGTTCGCAGCTTTCAGCGCGCCGGACATGACCGTCGATCATATGCAGCGCAGCGCCACAGTACTGATCCACTCGGTTGAAAAACAGCTGCGCGGATCGGAGAGCCGGCTTGAGGATGTGTGCGGCCAGAGCCCGCTCGCTTTCGCCGAAAGGATCAGGCAAATCAACGACGCCGCATCGGTCAAAGGCCTTTTTGCCCAAGAGTTGATCCCGCCGCTGCTGGCATACGGCAAACGCTCCAGCGAAAAGCAGGGCGAGAAAATCGTGCGCGACATCCAAAAGCTGATCGAAACGCATTACGACAGGCCGCTGTCGCTGCATCAAATCGCGGAAAGCCACTATATGAACACGGATTATTTGAGCCGGTTGTTCAAAAAAACGACGGGCCACAACTTTGTAGACTATATGACCGATTACCGGATCGGCAAATCGAAGCAATTGATGAAACACGCCAAATATAAAAATTATGAAATCGCGCAAATGGTCGGTTACGAAGACTACCGGTATTTCAGCCAAATTTTCAAAAAGAGAACCGGCATGACGATCGGCGAATACCGGAGCAAGGAAGAAACGGCCCCGCCGCTTATGAACAAGGAGTGATTTGGGAGATGGACAAACGACTGATTCCGGATACATTAATGCTCGAGGAACGCGCCAGGCATGCGATCAATGCGATGGTAGGGATGGCGGATAAGGATCATAACTACATTCCTTTTTTCAACGCCGACCTGATGCATAAGCCCGCTTTCATGACGCACGGAGACTGGGACTACGGCTCATCGCACGGGAGAATGATCGACGGCCTCATACTTGCCAGACATATGTCCGGGGAAACGTTCGGCAAAGACGTGGAGGAGCGGTACAGGGCGAACTTGCTGTCGTTTTTCAAAGAGGACGGCATGAGCTACCGGCAAATCAATCCGACGCGCAATTGGGAGCCGAACGCCAACCTGATCGACCAGCGCGCGGTTATTTTGTCGCTGACGACGTGGTATATGGAGACGGGCGATCCGAAAGTCAAGGAGGCGGCCGACCGGCATGTCGCGGCGCTGAAGCGCATTGCGGTCAAGGAGCGAGATGTGTGGTACTATCCGGCGTCCGAGTACAAGGAGACCGGCTG
Organism: Paenibacillus sp. sgz302191; assembly: GCF_057749925.1. Lineage (NCBI taxonomy): Bacteria > Bacillati > Bacillota > Bacilli > Caryophanales > Paenibacillaceae > Paenibacillus > Paenibacillus sp. sgz302191. The sequence goes on along the minus strand of NZ_JBYLHY010000038.1, from coordinate 37,582 downwards.
GCCGTCGGCGAACGGCGTGCAGCTTCGGCTGGCGCCGGACCCGGCTGCTTTTTGCGGCCGGCTGGTGATGCCGCTGCTCAAGTATCACGAGCTAACGGGCAACCGGGACGCTTTCGATTTGTGCCAGTTTTTTACAGCGCTTATTATCGAGCGCAGCGGAGTATTCAACCAGGACGGCAGTTTCAATGATGCCCTGGCTTACCGCAGCGGCCATTTCCATACGCGGCTCGGCACGCTGGACGCGATAGCGCGGTTCGGCGTTTTTACGGGGGATGCGGCGATGATCAGCTGGGTGAAAAAGTGCTACGACTGGGCGCTGACCAAATGCACGGCTTTCGGCTGGACACCCGGGGATTTGCACGAGCAGGCTTACGAGCATGAAACGTGCTCGCTGGTAGATCTGATCGCGACGGGCATCACGCTGGCGCAGAGCGGCTACGTGGAATATTGGGGAACGGTGGAGCGGTTCCTGCGCAATCATTTGACCGAATCGCAGCTGCTCGATCTCGATTGGGTCGAGGAAACCGACGACAAATCGGGCGACATTCCGATGAATAAATCGTTTTACAAAGTGGCGCAGCGCACGCGCGGGTCGTTTGCCGGCTACTCGGCCCCTAACGATTTCATCTGCGATGTCAACGAAGGGCGCGGTCACACGAGCGATTTGCAAATTTGCTGCCTCGGCTCGGGCACGCGCGGACTGTTCATGGGCTGGAGCAACAGCATCACCGAGAAAAACGGCGCGGTCAGCATTAACTTCCTGCTGAACCGGGGCTCCAAATGGCTCGATGTAAGCAGCTATTTGCCGCATGAAGGCAAAGTCGTCATCGACGTCCATACGGATGTGCCGCGGCTGCAGATCCGCATACCGGAGTGGGCGGGCTTCACGAAAATCCGCTATACCCGCGAGCTGGACGGTCAAGTGACGGAGGGTAAGGGCAGCGAGGAAAGCCGCTGGGTGAACAAACATTTTCTGCTGCTGGGCAGCGCAGCCGCCGGAGAGAAAATTACGGTCACATTCCCGCTCAGCTTCCGCAAAACGCTGGAACATGCGGTCGGCCAGACGTTCGAAACGGAATGGCGCGGCGACGACGTCGTGAACATTACGCCGAAAGGCACGAAGAAGCCTCTGTACAGCGATCGTAAGGTTTACGACAAGGCACCGATGCGCGAAGGCGATTACCGGAGATTGGATAAGGAATTCGTTTGGTAAGATCCGGTACAAAAAAGGAGGAACCTATATGCCCAAAACGGTTGTAGCCGTTTATACAGGCCAAGGCTTGGCCGATCCCTTGAAGGCCGTGTTTAAAGAATTGCTTCCCGACTGCCGGCTGGTCAACATTATCGACGACAGCCTGATCGGCGACGTGGTGCAGGCCGGACATGTCCCGGCCGGCGTGGCCCGACGGCTGATCCAGTACTTTCACCACGGCGAGGAAATCGGCGCGGATGTGATTTTGAACACGTGCTCCTCCGTCGGCGAAGTGGCGGACGATGCGCGGCGCCTGATCGGCGTGCCGATCGTCAAAATCGACGACGCGATGACGGCGGCGGCCGCTGCGGCTTACAAGCGGATCGCCGTGCTTGGGACCCTGCCATCGACGCTGGAGCCGACGATGCGGCTCATTCGGAAGCAAGCGGCTGCGGCCGGCAAAGAGGTGGAGCTCGTAAACGGCCTGGCCGAAGGCGCCTTCGATGCGCTTGTAGGCGGCAACCCGGCCGAGCACGACCGCATCCTGCTGGAGACCGCCGAACGGATTGCTGCGGAAGCGGACGTGCTCGTGCTGGCCCAAGGCTCCATGGCGCGGATGGAACAAACGCTCAGGGAAGCGACGGGCAAGCCTGTACTGTCCTCTCCGCGGATGGGCGTAGAAGCGGTAAAAGCGCTGCTGGAGCAGAGCGAGAAGCTGCAGAACGGGTAGCTGCTTGAGTCGAAGGGGAGGAGGAGCCTGATGAATCAGGAACGGGTTATCGCAACTTATTTGGTGGAGACGCCGTATTCGCTGGAACATGCGGCGGCGGTTATCGTCGGGGAGCAGTCTACGGGCACTTTCACGGCCGTTCCGGGCGAAACGGACGAATTGAAGGCGAATCACGGCGCGGTTGTCGAACATATCGAGCCGCTCGACGAGGCAGACAGGCCTTCGCTGCCCGGAGCGAAGGTACCCGCCGGGCATGACGGCAAATTTCGGCGGGGGCGCGTCCAGGTATCGTTTCCGCTGCACAATTTCGGCCCTTCCATTCCGAATTTGCTGTCGGCGGTGGCGGGCAATTTGTACGAACTGCAGGAGCTGTCGGGCCTGAGGCTGGTGGACCTGGAGCTGCCCGAAAGCTTCAAAACGCGGTATTTCGGGCCGAAATTCGGCATCGAAGGAACGCGCAGGCTGACCGGTGTCTACGGCCGTCCGCTGCTTGGCACGATTGTGAAGCCGAGCATCGGGCTGTCTGTCGAACAGCTGGCGGAGCTGGTAGAAAAGCTGGCTAAAGCCGGCATGGATTTTATAAAAGACGACGAGCTGAATGCGAATCCCCCGTTCGCGCCTCTGGAGCAAAAGGTGAAGGCCGTCATGGAGGCCGTGGAGCGGGCGGCAGATGCGACGGGCAAAAAACTGATGTACGCCTTCAACATTACCGGCGATATGGAGGAGCTGAAGCGCAATCACGAGACGGTCGTTCAAGCCGGCGGAACTTGCGTCATGGTCAGCATTCTCAGCATCGGCTTGAGCGGGCTCGCGTACTTGAATCAATTCAGCGAAGTGCCGATTCACGGCCACCGCAACCAATGGGGGGCGCTGACGCGCAGTCCGCTGCTGGGTTTTGAATTTACCGCTTACCAAAAGCTGTGCCGTCTGGCCGGTGCGGATCATCTGCATGTGAACGGACTGAACAGCAAATTTTATGAAAGCAACGAATCGGTACTGCGCTCGATCGAGGCGTGCATGACGCCTCTGCTCGGCGGCTGTATGTCGATGCCTGTCGTCTCTTCGATGCAGTGGGCCGGCACCGCGCCGGCTACTTACGAAGCAACGGGCTCCGTCGATGTGATGCACTTGGCCGGAGGCGGCATGCTGGCCCATCCGGACGGGCCTGCGGCCGGCTTCGAAAGCATGAAGCTCGGTTGGGAAGCGGCTGTCCGGGGCATTCCGCTGGACGCTTATGCCGCACAGCATCCGGCGCTCAGACGGGCGATCGAGAAATTCGGGAAAGGTTGAGCCGGCCATGAGCGTTAAAAAATCGGGGGACGGCAGCGGCAAGCCGCGCCGTCTGCTCGGCTACTACGGAGACGATTTCACGGGCTCGACGGATGTGCTGGAAGCGCTGTTTCGGGCCGGGCTCAATACGGTGCTGTTCCTTGAGCCGCCTACGCAGGAGATGCTGGAAGGGCGGTTCCGCGATGCGGAATGCATCGGCGTCGCCGGCGTTGGGCGTTCGTTAAGCCCCGCGGAGATGGAGCGCGAGCTGGCTCCGTTGTTTGTAACGATGCGGGCGGCAGAGCCCGCCGTGTTTCATTACAAAGTTTGCTCGACTTTCGATTCATCGCCGGCTATCGGCAGCATCGGCAAAGCGATCGAAATCGGCCGCAAAGTATTCGGCGGCCGCTACGTTCCCGTCATCGCCGGCGTGCCTTATTTGGGCAGGTATACGGTTTTCGGCCATCATTTTGCCGCTGCCGGGGTCGGCACTGGAGCGGGAGCGGACACATACCGTCTGGATCGCCATCCGACGATGTCGCGCCACCCGGTGACGCCGATGGCAGAATCCGATCTGCGCCTGCATTTACAGGAACAAACCGCATTGCCCAGCGCTTTGTTCGATATTTTAGCGCTGGAAGGCCCGCAAGCGGCTGTGCGGGAACGTTTCGCCCGCAAGCTGGACGAAGAGCGGCCGGACATCGTGCTGTTCGACGTGCTGGATGAAGCGCGCCTGCATACGGCCGGCAGGCTGCTGTGGGAAGAAGCGCAAGCCGGCGGGACGCTGTTTGCGGTCGGCTCGTCCGGCGTCGAGTATGCGCTCGCCGCCTGCTGGCGGGAAGCCGGCCTGCTGCCTGCGGAAGCGCAGGCGGGCCGGTCGCCCGAAGCCGTCGAGCGGCTGCTCGTCGTCTCAGGCAGCTGCTCGCCTGTGACGCAGCGGCAGATCGGGCGCGCGCTTGCCGCCGGCTACGCGGGAATCCGCGTGCCGGCCGAGGAGCTGCTGCGCCCGGAGCTGGCCGCAGCAGCGCGAAGCCGGCTGCTGCAGGAAGCGCGGGCTGCGCTGGACAGCGGCCGCAGCGTGGTCGTCTACTCGGCCGCGGGCCCGCAGGACGAGGCGATTGCCCGCGCGCGCGAAGCGCTGGCCGCGCAGGGACTGCCGGCAGGCGCCAGCGGCGAGCTGCTCGGCAAGGCGCTCGGCGCTTTGACCCGCGAGCTTGTGCTGGCCTGCGGCCTATCCCGGGTGCTGATCGCCGGCGGCGATACATCCGGGTACATCACGCGCGAGCTGGGCATCTATGCCCTCGCGTGCAAGTCGCTGCTTGAGCCTGGCGGCCCTTTGTGCCGGGCGTATTCGCGGGCCCCGCAGTTCGACGGCCTTGAGCTGGTGCTCAAGGGCGGGCAGGTCGGCGGGGAACATTTTTTCGAAAAAGTCCGGCTAGGCAGCCGATACCCGCTTATGTAGTCTGCATCGAAAAAGCCTGCTGCACCTTGCTCTTGGCAGAGTCGGGTGCGGCAGGCTTCTTTGCGGCTGTTCACTCATCGGGCGCAACGAATTCTCCGTTCGTCAATGGACTTGTTTACGCAACTGTTCGATCTTTTCCACTGAAAACCCGGTCGCTGTCGCAATAGCCGGGTTGTCCAGTCCCATTTCAATCAGGTTTTTTGCAACGTCTTTTTTACCCTCTTCTTTTCCCTCTATTTTACCCTCTTCTTTTCCTTTGAGCTTGATTGCTTCCAGATTTTTTTGCAGCCCCATAGTGGTCCCTCCCTTCTCTTTGATTTCCTGGATCAACTTCTCGACGTCTTGGCTATCCGGCGGCAGCTGTACGCTGATTATGTTTGCGAGCCAGCTGATGAACTGTCCCTGCAAATCTTCCGGCATACGCCGGATCGTGCCCATCAGCTTGCGCAGTCTTTCCAGCAGCAGTTCTTGGTCCGCAGTTTGATCTAGTAAAAATACAGAGCCGATCGTGTTCGACAACGCGAGCAACTCTTCCTCAGTGTAGCGCTCCACGTCCAGCAGGATATACTCGAAATCGAGCAGCTCCGGCCCGAACGCTTCCTCACCGGCGAGCAGTTCGCGGAATCGACGCTTGGCCGTCCACGGACGACTGCCGTTATATAGCACGATAGGTACGATGGCTGGCAGTGCAAAAGCTTTTCTTTCGCCCGCATCGTCCTGGTTTCGAAGCACATAGCGCCAAATTTCCACCTGATACAGCAAAAGGCGGTAAGGCATCTCTACATCGACCGTAGATTGATACTCCATCAGCAAGTAAAAAATAACATCCCGCCCGTTCAGACGCACCTTGTACACCAGATCGGCTTCTTTGCGTTTGAAATCAGGCAGCACAAACGTTTGGTTAATAGTCTCGACATCCGTTTCGTCGACTTGCTCGACCCAACCTCTGCGGACAAACGAGCGGAGCAATTCGATAAACAGCTTCTTGCTGGACAACAAAAAGCGGTAAGAACTGTCATGCGGTTGGTGAATATCCGGTCCTGTCCGGCTTGAATCCATCGTTCTCCTCCTATTCGGCGGGTTATGGTTAATTTCCTGGATCACAGCCTTCAATGCTTCAAAAGATTGGCTTCCGGCCATCTTAATCCGCTTTCTTCTATTATACCGTAGTTTCTTCTGCAAATGGAACAACGAGCAGAAGAATGATGTGTTTGTCGGTTAGGCGCCGGCTGTATTGAATATCGACTTCCCGAAAAATTTAATGTAATTTATACATTCGGAAAAATGAATAATTTAAGGCGGTCTGAACGAATAATTCGCGAGTTTTTTGATAAAAAGACGAACGATTTACTTGATTAATTCTGAAAACCTATGTATTATAAAAAGAAATGCAAGAAAAGTCGATTATTGTTCTGAAGGTGATTGCATGTCCCTCCCGGATTCTAACGAATATAAGAAGAAGCTGTGTCACCTGTATAACGACATTTCCAAAGAGCTGTTCGGCTTTGGTACGATCTTGCTGAAGGTATCGCTGGACGGCAACATCATCACGTTTCATGCCAAGCACCGCCGGTCACCGCGCTCAACGGCATTGGAAGGCGAGGCTCCTTCGCTCAAGCATGAGGTCGATTTTTACATGTCTTCGATTTATAAGAAGAAGATCCGTGAGAAGCTGGAGCAGGAATTAAGCTTACCCATCGAAGCGGTATTAAGGGATTATGATCCGCCGACTCAATGGGCCATTACGAATATTATTTTGAAACAAACGGAATTCTGAAATACGACGGTGTTTCTCTTTTGATCTATCTTAAGAGGAAACCGCATGTACGGCAACAGATGTCTCTTTGCATTGTTTACAATGAAAAGTGCTCTTGTTAGAAGTTTTCTTCTTCTATACAAGCGTGCTTTTTCTTTTTTATATGTAAACCGATATAATCCACATTGGGAGGACGATGAACATGAAACAAACTATGATCCGCGGGTTGCTTACCCTTTCTGTAGCAGGACTGGCCTTGACAGGATGCGGAACTTCGCCTGCGAAAGAACAGGGTAACGCCAGTCCCGCCGCTTCGGCGACAGCCGCCGCCTCCAAAGGGGAACCGGAACAATTGGTGATTTCCACCTGGGGGTTTTCCGACGATTTCTTCAAGAAAGAAGTATATGCGCCGTTTGAGAAAGAGCATAATGTTAAAATCGTGCTGGAAGTGGGCAACAACGCAGACCGTTTGAACAAAGTGAAGCAGGGCAGCTCGAGCGTCGACCTTATTTATTTGTCGGATTACTACGCGCAGCAGGGTATTGAAGCGGGATTGTTCGACAAAATCGACCGCAGCCGCATCCCGAATTTGAAAGACATTTACGACATCGCGAAAGCGCCGCTCGGTGAAGATTACGGTCCGGCATACACGATCGGCCGCCTGGGCATCGCCTATAATCCGAAAGCTGCGGGCAAGGAAATCAAGTCGTGGAGCGACCTGTGGAGCCCTGAGCTCTCCAAAAAGCTGACTATGCCGAACATTACGTCGACGACGGGCCCGATGGTGCTGGATGCGGCCTCGATCGTTGCCGGCAGCACTACGTTCAATGAAGACCAGGCGTTTGCCAAGGCGAAGGAACTGAACAAAGGGGTCGTCAAATATTACGGGCAAACTTCCGAGTTCGTCAACATGTTCGCGCAAGGAGAAATCGCCGCCGGCCCGATTATGGAAATGTATGTAAAAGATTTGAAAGCGGCCGTGCCGGAAACGAAATTCATTTCCCCGGAAGAAGGGGCCTACGCCGTTATGAATACGGTCAACGTTATCAAAGGAAGCAAGCATAAGCAGCTGGCGGAAGATTTTATCAACTGGCATTTGAGTAAGGAAGTTCAGGAGAAGTCGGCCAAAGCAAAAGTGGATTCGCCCGTTAACACGACGCTTCAGCTTTCGGCTAACGAGGCCGAAGGGATTACGTACGGTGCCGACGTTGTGAACAAGCTGCGCAAGCTGGATATGAAATTCGTCAACGAGCATTTGAAATCGTGGATTGACCGCTGGAATAAGGAAGTTGCCAAGTAAGTGAAAATGAGTCAAGGGTATATGAACGTATATACCCTTGCTTTTTCTTGTACAGGACGGAAAGGAGCGTACTTATGAAAAAGAAAGTGATCCTCGATGTGGATACGGGAGTGGACGATGCGCTCGCTATTTTGCTGGCGATTCGCAGCGGGGAGCTCGATGTGCTCGGCATCACGACGGTGAACGGCAACGTCTCGCTGGACCAGGCTACCGAGAATACGTGCAAAATCCTTCAGCTGGCCGGAATGGAACGGGAAATTCCGGTCGTTCGGGGGGCTAACAAGCCTTTGATGCGGGGTTCTTTTTTCGAGCACCGGGTTCACGGCAAGGACGGAATCGGCGGCGCGTTAGCCGATATGGAGGTTCGCATGCAGCCGGCGGCAGGGCATGCAACCGACTTTATCGCTGAACAAGTGAAACGGTACGACGGTGAAGTCACTTTGGTCATGACGGCGCCGCTGACGAATTTGGCCATGACGGTCATGAAGTATCCTGAGCTTGTGCACCAGGTGAAGGAAGTGATCGTAATGGGAGGCGTCGTCCAAGGGTTCGGCAATGTAACCCCTACGGCGGAATACAACATGTACGTCGATCCCGAAGCGGCCAAGCTCGTTTTCCAGGCCGGTTTTCCGGATTTGACGCTCGTAGGACTGGATGTGACGCGCAAGGCGCTCATGACCGAAGAACATATCCGGGAGCTCGGGGATTCCCCGCTGGCCGAATATGTCAAGACGAGCACGGCGGACTATATGCAGCGCTACTATGAGCGCAACGGCGTTCGGGCATGCGCGCTCCACGATCCGCTGGCCGTCGGAGTCGCGCTGAACAAGCAATTGGTCACAACGCGCCATTACTACGTAGATGTGGAAACCAAAAGCGAGCTGTGCGACGGGCAGACCGTGTGCGATTTCCAAAACCGCTTGTCCAAAGCGGCTAACGTTCATGTGAGCCTGGACGTATCGGCGGACGAATTTCTCAAGCTATTTGTCCACGCGCTGCGTGCCTAAGCGAACCGGGGAACAGGAGTAAGTGACATGAAAAAAACGTACTTGCCTTTCATGCTGCTGCCGGGACTGGCGTTCCTGGCGGTATTTATGGTAGTTCCGATCGTCCTGACGATCGGTTCGACCTTTTTCGATAACGGTACTTTTACGCTCGCCGGGTACTTGAACTTTTTCAAAGACCCTTATTTTCTGCAAATTGTGTGGACCACGCTGCGCGTCAGCCTCGTAACTACACTTCTATGCGTGCTGCTGGGCTTTCCGGTCGCTTACTTCATTTCCAAGCAAAGTCCGCGGCATAAAGCGATTTTGCTTGCGCTGGCGATTTTTCCGCTGCTGACAAGCTCGGTGGTCAGGTCGTTCAGCTGGATGATTATTTTGGGCAAAAAAGGGCTGCTCAACAACACCTTGCTGGCCATCGGCCTCATTAAAGAGCCGCTTGACATCCTGTATACGCCGACGGCGATGATGATCGGCCTCATCCATCTGTTTTTGCCGCTCATCATTATTACACTGGTCGGCGTTCTTGAGAATATAGATGCGGATCTGCTCAAAGCGGCAGAGAGCCTTGGAGCGGGCCGGCTTACGGCTTTCGTCAAAGTGATCGTGCCGCTCAGCGTACCCGGATTGATCATAGGCAGCATTCTAGTTTTTGTCGGAAGCTTGACGGCTTACACGACGCCGGCTTTGCTCGGAGGCAAGCAGCGGGTCATCTCCACATTTTTGTATCAAAATGCGATTACGCTTAACGACTGGCACCTCGCCTCCGTCATTGCCGTCATTATGATTGCGATCACCTTCGCGGTTATCGCGCTGATGAACAAGCTGGCCACTAAATTGAATCCGAAGGGGTAGAAATATGCGGGAGAAAAATCGGGGGCTGGCCTTGTTTACGCTTCTTGTGTATATATTTTTGCTCGGGCCGCTCGTCATTATCGCCTTTGCTTCATTTGAGCCGGGCAGCGTGTTGAAATTTCCGCCGCAAGGCTTCTCTTTAAAATGGTACCGGAACATCCTGGAGGTCAAAATGTTCATGACGACCTTCAACACCTCGATTATCGTCTCGCTGCTCGGGAATTTGCTCGCGCTACTGCTCGGCATTCCTGCTGCATATGCGCTGAGCCGGTTCCAGTTCAAAGGAAAAGAGGCGCTGAACGCGATTTTCATTTCGCCGGTGCTTATTCCCGGTATCGTACTTGGTTTTGCGATGCTCAAATACATTATCGTCATGTACCACCTGCCGATCTATGCGGCGCTGCTCGTCGGCCATACGGTGATCATGCTGCCGTTTATTATCCGCGTCGTTGCGTCGAGCTTGGCGAATTTCGATTTTGCGGTGGAGGAAGCGGCATTAAGCCTCGGCGCCGGCCAGTTGAAAACATTTTTCAAAGTCGTTTTGCCGAATATCAAATCCGGTATTATCGCCGCCATTCTGATCGCATTTCTGGAATCGTTCAACAATGTCGACATTTCGGTTTTCATGACGGGGCCGGGCGTCAGTACGCTGCCGATTCAGATGCTGACGTATGTGGAGAACCATTTTGACCCTACGATTGCCGCGATTTCCGTGCTGCTGATGATGTTCACCGCGGTACTTATGTTCATTATTGAACGGTTGATGGGATTGTCCTACTTCACCAAACGATAACGGAGGCTTTTGTCCATGGCATTGCTATCACTGGAAAATATATCGGTCGCCTACGGCCAGCAATTTATTCTGCAAAACTTCAACCTGAGCGTTGAAAAAGGCAGCCTTATTTCGCTGCTCGGTCCGAGCGGATGCGGGAAAACGACGACTTTGCGGCTTATTGCAGGGTTCATCGAGGCGAAGGCGGGCACTTTCTCGCTGGGCGGCAAAGATTACACGCGCGTCCCTGTAAACAAACGAAACTTCGGTTTCGTGTTTCAGAGCTATGCCTTGTTCCCGCATTTGTCCGTTTACGACAATGTCGCCTTCGGTCTCCGGCTGCGCAAAGTGAACCGAGCCGAGATCGAGCGGCGGGTACGGAACATACTGGACATCGTCAGCTTGTCCGGCTTCGAGCAGCGGTTTCCGAAAGAACTGTCAGGGGGCCAAAGACAGCGGGTAGCGATTGCCAGAGCGCTCGTCATCGAGCCCGAACTGCTGCTGTTCGACGAACCGCTGAGCAATCTGGACGCTAACCTGCGCGTCAACATGCGGGTGGAGATCCGCCGCATCCAGCAGGAGCTTGGCATTACGACCGTCTACGTATCGCACGATCAGGAAGAGTGCTTCTCGATCTCCGATCAGGTGGCGATTATGAATAAAGGAGTGATCGAGCAGCTGGGCGCTCCGGCCACGATTTTCAAATATCCGAAAACCGAATTTGTCGCCCGTTTTACCGGTTTTACGAATTTTATCGCTTTCGATGAAAGAACCGAAGCCGGAGATGCGATTGAGCTGAAAGCGAAGGGGATCGCGTTTTCCGTAACGAGGCACCTCGGCAAAGGGGAGCAGGCCGGCAAGCAGGGAGCCATTCGTCCGGACGATGTCATCATCGCAAGCACGAGCGAAATGGAGGAAGGGGCGAACCGGGTGACCGGCCGGGTCAAAGTAAGCACGTTTCTCGGCAGAAGCTATCAGTACGTCGTCGAGACGGCGCTGGGCGATTTTACCGTCAATAAAGAAATGGAGCTCCCTTATCCGGGAGGTCAGGAAGTGCGGCTTCTTTTTCCGGGCGAGAAGCTGGTTTTAGTTGAGTAGCGTACGTGGAGGGGAAGGCAGATGCGTGTAGATACATGGATTGAAAATGTACGAATTTATAACGGTTATTTGAAAACGTTCATTCGGGGCAACGCGGCTATTTTGGACGGAAAGTTTCTATATATCGGGGAGCGGGGAGGCGACAGCTTCGAAGCGGCGGAGCGCCTGGACGGGGGAGGACGTTTCCTGATTCCCGGCCTCATCGATATCCATTTGCATATTGAAAGCACGATGGTTACACCGGAGACGTTCTCTTACGGCCTGATCCGCAACGGCGTCACGACGATCGTTCCTGAGCCTCACGAGATGGCCAATGTGTTCGGGCTGAGCGGGGTAAAGGAAATGATCAAGGCTAGCGCGCACTGCGTGGCGGACATGTTCTATGCCATACCAAGCTCTGTGCCCGCGACTTCTCTGGAAACGACCGGGGGCACGATAGAGATCGAAGATATCGACGAACTGCTGCGCACGGAACGAATCATTTGTTTGGGCGAGATTATGAACTACGTGGATGTGATTTCGGATCCCGACTGCAAGACGAATCGCATTTTAAACCATGTTCGCAGCCGCTACCCGCATCTCATTATTGAAGGCCATGTGCCGAAGCTGCTGGATCTGGACTTGCACCGGATGATTTACAGCGGGGTCGATTCTGATCATACGCACCAGACGATTGAGGGCATGGAAGCGCGGATCGCCGCCGGGATGTTTATCGAAATTCAGGAGAAATCGATGACGCCGGAAGTGATGGCGTATTTGACCGGCCGCGACGTGTCCGAGCATTTTTGCTTCGTGACCGATGACGTGATGGCCGATTCCTTTGCGAGCCGCGGGCATCTGAATCACATCGTCCGCAAAGCGATCGGGATGGGAATGAAGCCGGAGCATGCGATTTATGCCGCTACGTTTTCTCCGGCCAAACGCATGAGAATGCATGACCGCGGCGTCATCGGCCCCGGGAAAATCGCCGATTTTCAGCTGCTGACCGATCTGGAGCAGCTGACGATCGACCAGGTTTTCAAGGCCGGGCGTAAAGTTTACGACCGGCGCGAGGCGTACGTTCCTGCCGCAAGTACAGGAGCTTTTCCGGCGCATTACTACCAAAGCGTACAAATGGCGCAGCTGACGGAAGCGGATTTCGCGGTAAGCGTGGGCGCTGACGATAATCGGTATGTGGCCCGCGCGATGACGGTCAAGGACGGATCGACGTTCACCGAGGAGCGTCAGATTGAGGTCGAAGTCCGCGAAGGAAAGCTTCGCTGGGAGGAGAGCGGCTGCGCGCTTATCGCGACGTTCGAGCGCTACGGCAAAAACGGCAACCGCGCGTATGGCCTCATCGGCGGCGATACGATCCGGCGCGGAGCCGTGGCGACGACGTACTCTCACGACAATCATAACCTGCTCGTTGTCGGGCATAATCCGCTCGACATGATGATAGCGGCCAACGAGGTGATCCGCAATCAAGGAGGCTTTAGCGTTGTCGAGGACGGAAAAGTGATCGCCGGACTTCGCCTGCCTGTCGGCGGCATTTTAACGGAAGACCCGCTGGAGCAGGTCGCCGAGGAAGTGGAGCGGCTGCGCAAAGCGATGGAATCGCTGGGCTACCGGCATTATAATCCGATTATGTCCATCAGCACACTATCCTTACCTGTAAGCCCGGCGCTGAAAATAACGGACTTCGGCTTAATTGACGTCAATAAAGGGAGCGTCGTTCCTTTATTAATCCGCAGTTAAGTGGCGTGGGGACACGGCCGGGCGGTTGGGGCTGCTCACCGCTCCCGGCTTCTGAGCGGCGAGCCCGTGTGCGGCGTCGGCGCAGCGAGAAATGTCGCGCCGTCGCAATCGTCTCCGGCAGCGCCGCCAAAGACGCGCAGCAGCCGTTCGTGATGCGGCGGTTGGGGCACGCCGAAAAGGCTGCGAAAGCCCTCGAAAGCCTGCGGCCAAGTAGAATTGCCTGCTCCAGTGTGGCGAGTTTTTCGCCAAGAGCAGGCATATTCCCGGCAGGCGGTCAGTTCAGAGGAAAAGCCTGCGAAAGTGCAGGCTTTTTCGGTGAAAGCGGCCCGTTCTGGGAAAAAGCCTGCAAAAGTGCAGGCTTTTACCGGTTTTGACGGGCAGAGGGCTTGTATGAGCAGAAATTGCTGCAGATTTGCAGGAATTTCTCGAAGTTGGTGCATCTAGGCGGTAAAAAGATGCACAATTGCAGGTTTTTTCCGCGCGCAATGCCAATTAGAATTGCCTGCTCTCACGTGGCGAGTTTTCGCCTATGAGCAGGCATATTCCCGGCAGGCGGTCAGCCCGGAGGAAAAGCCTGCGAAAGTGCAGGCTTTTTCGGTGAAAGTGGCCCGTTCTGGGAAAAAGCCTGCAAAAGTGCAGGCTTTTACAGGTTTTGACGGGCTGAGCGCTTGTATGAGCAGAAATTGCTGCAGATTTGCAGGAATTTCTCGAAGTTGGTGCATCTAGGCGGTAAAAAGATGCACTATTGCAGGTTTTCCCCAGCTTTAATGGGCTAGCCCTTGTAGCTGTCAGCACTACGCTTTTTCCGACGCCCGGGTCTCCCTCCCTGCGAGGGCGACCTTTTTTCCGTTATTGCAGCTGCACCCATTTAACGGATTTATTTTCCGGGGAAACGAACACGATCGCATCGTTGCCCGCAAAAAGTTCGGAAACCTGGTCGGTCACGGCCAAACTGAGTTCGCCTGATTTGTCAAACACTTTTAGCCCGTAATCTCCGCCTGCCGCCACCTTGCATATCAATTTGCCGTTCACGATTTGGACGCTATCCAAAGCTTCCTTCAACATAAGCGTATCGTCTTTGGCCGGGTCCGCCTTGTAAAGATGGCTTTGGCCGTTTTCATCTGCGGAGGTGTAGTACAGTTGGCCCTCGATTTCGTCAAACCAATTCTGATACTTCTTGTCGGACAGCTTTTGCTCGTTCGATCCGTCCATGTTAGATGAATATAAGTAACGATCCGCGTCTTTTATATAGTAAAGTTTGCCGTTGATGATTTTGAAGTTGTAAACCCCAAATGGGGTAACCGCCACCGTATCGTTGGTATTCAAATTGATTTTGTAAATTCGATTCAAGCTCTGGTTGTCGACGGGAAACGGCGAACCCATCACATACGCGTCGCTGCCGATGATTGTCGTGGAACGGTTGCCCCCAAAGCCTAGGCCGCCGCCATCGCCATACACGATATGCTGTCCGTAAATGAGATTCGGATTGCCCACATTTTTACGGTTGCTGCCATCTTGCCCTGTCGGCACCAGACTCAGATTGTTGCCTGACGGCGGCACAGACTGGTCAATGATTAAAGTGCCGTTCGGCGTATTTTTAAAATCAAGGTATCCTCGCTGCACGATGTCGGCTTTTCCGTCGGCTTTTCCATCGGTGTTCACTTTGCAGTACACATCGTAGCCCATAGTAGCTCCTCCGATATGGTAAGCAAACCACAGCTCACCGTCGGACACCCAATAACTTATATGCGGGTGAAGGCCGTAAACGGAACTGCTATCATATTCATACACCGGTTCTTTGGCCGACACGTTATTTACGGGCGCTCTGTAAATCCGGTTCATGTTGTCCGTCGCCTCGGAAAAATAATAGTACCCTTTAAACACGGCGACACCGTTTTCACCGACGCCGGCCGGTAGATTCGCCGTTGTAACCCGCGGGTTGCCGGAATTGACGGAAAGTCCTTCCGAGTCGCTCCATGCATAGTCCCAACCGAACTCATCATGGGCGAATTTCCATGTCAGCGGGAAATAGGTGACATCGTTAAAGCTCAAGAGCGGGTAAGGCTCTTCGGCATTTTCGATTTTCTTTCCGCCAATGGAAATTTCGGATGCAGAAATGGTTGCTTTGTACGAATTCGAATTTTTATTACTTGTTGTGTACGGCATATACGACGAAGTGACGCCGCTTTTAAAAATGTTCAATCCTCCTTCCGGCGACCACTCCGTCTGCAGCCCCAAAAGCCTGCAATCGAACCATGTCATCGGGACGTAGGTGATATCTTTATAAACGAGCAGCGGATACTGTCTGTATCGATTGTCAACTTCATTTCCGTTTAGCTTCACCGTAAAGTCCGGAAGCGTAACCCTGACGCTTTGCCCGGCAGCCGAGCTTTTCGCGGGAGCCGCCATCAAGCCCCAACAAGCGGTAATGAACACCGCCCCTAACAAAACTTTACGCTTCATTCCAATTCCCCTCCCTTTCCTCACAAGCAATTCTTTTCCATAACCTTAGACGCGCAGTTTTGAAAAAGGTTACGAAGCCGGCGCTATCATGCGCGAAGCGGTACGGCAAAGTGCTTGGGTCACCGCCACCGCCCGCCATTTCAATTGAATTTTTCTATTTTTAAATTGAAATTTTCTATTGAAAAGCGCATTGACGATGGCAAAAAGCAGTGATAAGTTTATAACAAATCTAAAACCGATATAAAACATAGGAATTATCGACTTTGGTATTGCAGCTCGATTTCTATTCGAAAACGAAAGGGGAAAATGATCATGACAACGATAAAAGCATCTGCCGAAGACGTGCGCAGCGAAGACTCCGCGCAATTGATCCGGGAGCTTAGCGCTGAACTTGCGGCGCTGTATCAGCATTCCGACGGAGGCGCGGGCTTCAAGCCGGAGGACGTCGAAGCGCCCCGCGCAGCGTTCGTCGTCGCCCGCCTTGACGGCCATCCGGTCGGCTGCGGAGCGCTTCGCCCGCTGGACGAGACGACCGTCGAAGTCAAAAGAATGTACACGCGCGCCGATTACCGCCGCAAGGGCGTAGCGCAGGCGATTCTCGCCGAGATCGAGCGCCTTGCGGCCGCATTCGGCTACAGCAGCATCAAGCTGCAGACCGGCCCTTTGCAGCCGGAAGCGGCTGCGCTTTACGAACGGGTCGGCTACTACCGGGTCCCGATCTTTAGCGGGGACTGGGACCGCGTGCTGGCCTACCAAAAAGATATTGCGCCCGTACCCGAACGAACGAAATAAAGTTCCGGCCCACAACCAATAAACAGGTCCCGCGCACAGGGGAGCTGTTTTTTTGCCTAATCGGTTATAGTCGCTGAACGAATTGGCGGCCCAGTCCCATCATGTGGTACTATTTTCATACCTATGAACTGCTGCTGTGGAGGGGGCCTATTGATGCGGAATAGCGAAGGTACGGAAATCAAGATACGCCGGTTGGGGCATACGGAAGTAGAAAAGGTACGGCTGCTAATGCTTGACGTGATTTCACGGCTTCCTTCCCAAGAGCTTTTTGCCATGGATGAAGAAGAGTACTTGCAAGAGCACGTTGAGGAAAAAGGTGAAATATACGGCGCCTACCTGGGTGGGAAGCTTGCGGCATATTCGGTTCTGGCGTTTCCCGGTATGAGTGAAAGCAATCTCGGAAGAGAATTCGGGGTGCCGGAACGGGAATTACCTCTCGTTGGAGTTTTGGATTCAACGGTAGTCCACGAATCCGTTCGCGGTATCGGTTTGCAGAGACATTTTCATAAGCTGCGCGAACTTCGCGCCAGGGAGAGAGGCTGTCGATACCTGTATTCAACTGTTCATCCCGACAATCCTCCTAGCATTAACAACTTGGAAGCCGCAGGCTTCATCCTGCAATTTACCCGTCCGATGTATGGGGGGAAAATCAGGCATTGCTACTCAAAACGACTATTTGGCTGATTAGCTGATAGTGGACGTTAGCCGGATGAGCCGCTCATCCGGCCAGGTTTGTATGGTGGACAAAGCGGATTAAGAAATGTATTGACACCGGTGAGGATGTGGATTATATTGAAAACAATCTTAATTCCGAGTTAATACATTGGAATAATCGAATTAAAATGTTTCATTATTGTTGGGGGCTGCCGCAATGAATATTGAGAATATCGAAGCATTCGTTTACGTCATTCACTATGGTAGTTTTATGAAGGCGGCGGAGCTGCTGTTTTTGTCGCAGCCGTCGGTGACAGCCCGCATTCAATCGCTGGAGCGCGAGCTGGATTGCAAGCTGTTTGACCGGATCGGGAAGCAGATTCACTTGACCGAGGAAGGGAAAAAGTTTTTGCCCTATGCGCAGCAACTGCTGCAAACGTACCAGAAAGGCAAAATCCAGCTTAAGCAAAAAAAAGCGCTGCCGAACGAGCTGCGCATCGGCTGTACGGTGTCCGTATCCAATTACGTGATACCAAAAATTATCCCGAAGCTGAAGCTCAAATATCCGGATATGCATTTTCATTTGACGACCGGCGTGACGGATGAGATCGTCCATAAAGTTTTGAACAAGGAGCTGGATTTAGGTTTTGTGCGCGGTGTGACGCATCCCAACATTTTATCGGCAAAGCTCTATGAAGATCCGATTCGTCTATATGTCTATGAAGGGCATCCGTTTATAGGAAACAGGCAAGTATCGATAGAGGAGATTGCCAAGCATCCGCTCGTGTTTTTTGAATGCGGGTCGCTGGATTGGATGCGGATCCATCGCATTTTCGAAAGCTTGAATTTGCCCCCGAATATCGAAATCAAGACGGACAACTCGGAAACGGCCAAAAAGCTTGTGCTGCAAAAAGCCGGCATTTCGTTTTTGCCGGGGCTGTGCGTCAGCCGGGAAGCGGAGGACGGCAAGCTGTTTCCTATTGATTTTCCGGAAACTTCGAGCGTTTCCCTGCAAACCAATTTGATCGCTCTTAACGGCGGCAGCACGTTGTTTTTCAACAGCATTATAGAAATATGTAAAATGTTGCCGATCTAAGAAAGCTATTCATATTCGAATGTTTAATATGCATATAGAAAAACTCTATTATCCATTTTGCGGCGAAAATGATAAATTAGTTTCAAGCTTAATTCATATAAAACCTGTAGGAATTATGTGTTAAATAAAACAACTTTGAAGCGCATGGGGGAAACGAATATGAAAAAATGGACGGTTTGGGCAGCAACACTTACTTTGGCATTGACGGCGGCGGGCTGCGGTGCGAAAAGCGCGGACTCTACAGCGGACAAAGCGGCGGAAGGTACGAAGGCGCAGGCAGCGGCAGCCGGAACCGAATCGGCAAAGGTGAAAAAAATTATCGTAGGAACGGGCACCCAGTTCCCTAACGTAGCTTTTCTGGACAGCAGCGGCAAGCTGACCGGTTACGACATCGAGCTCGTCAGAGAGATCGACAAGCGTCTTCCCGATTATGAGTTCGAGTTCAAAACGATGGATTTCACCAACCTGCTTCTCAGCCTGGAAACGAACAAAATCGATTTCGTCGCTCACGAAATGGAGAAAAATCCGGAACGGGAGCAGAAATATTTGTTTAATAACGAACCGTACGCTTTCTGGAAAACGAAGGTGATCGTGTCCAAAGACAACACGGCGATTCAATCGATCGACGATCTGAAAGGCAAGAAGGCGCTGACGACCGCTACGAGCGCGGAAGCGACGCTGCTGGAAAAATACAACAAGACGAATAACAACGCCATCAATATCGTGTACCAAAGCGGAGCGGCTAACGATTCCGTCAGCCAGCTGACGTCGGGACGCGCAGACGGAATGCTGGGGGCGGACTTCCTGCTTCCGCTGATCGATCCGCAAAGCAAGCTGAAAGCGGTAGGCCCCATTCTCGAAGAGGCCGAAGTGCGGTTTTTGTTCCGCAAAAACGATAAAGACGAGCAGGTTCTCGCCGACAAAATCGATGAGGCGCTGAAGGCGATCAAAGCCGACGGTACGCTTTCCAAGCTCAGCACGCAATGGCTCGGCGGCGATTTCACCAAAAAAGAAGATACCAAGTAGTGAGCATTTAATTCCGGATTTTAAGGAAGGTGAAGTCGTCATCATGGGCAAACAATTCGATATCACCTATGTGTTTGATTTTATCCCGAAACTGTTGTCGTATTTGAACATTACGCTGTTTATCGTCGCTTGTTCCATGCTGCTCGGGGTTCTCGTCGGACTGCTCGTCGCCCTCCCCAGGCTGTACGATATCCCGGTGTTAAAGCGTTTTTCGCAAGTGTACGTATCCTTCTTCCGGGGAACGCCGATTTTGATCCAGCTGTTCCTCATTTATTACGGTTTGCCGGAGACGCTGAAGCTGATCGACGTGGACGTCTCCAGAGCTCCCGTGCTGACTTTCGTCATTTTGACTTTCGGGCTAAACGCCGGAGCCTTCATATCGGAGGTGATCCGGGCGGCGGTCAAAGCGGTGGACCGGGGCCAGGTCGAAGCCGCTTATTCCGTCGGGATGACCGGGTATCAGGCGTTCACGCGAATTATTGCGCCGCAGGCGCTGGCGATATCGCTGCCCAATTTTGCCAACCTGCTTATCGCCCATTTAAAAGATACGTCGCTCGCTTTTTCGCTGGGGGCGATGGAACTGATGGGCAAGGCGCAGACGCTCGGCGCCGCTACGCAGCATTTTATAGAAACGTATATTTCGCTTTCGCTGATCTATTTTGTTATCTGCTACGGTCTGGAAAAGATTTTCCAGTTGATCGAAAAGCGTTTGCTCCGCTACGAGCAGCGAATCGTTTCCGAACAACCGCAGCCGAAATCGCGGCGCTTGTTCAAAGGAGTCTGGGCTGCGCAGCCCGGTAAAGGAGGGTATCAGCCATGAAGCTCGATCCCGTGTTTATTTGGACGGCTTTCGTTCAACTGCTGTCTGCGTTGCCGACTACGCTCGTCATTACGGTTGTCTCGGTATTTTTCGGCTTTATGATCGGTTCGGCGGTCGCTTTGATCCGGATTTACCGCATTCCTGTGCTTCATTACTTGGCCACCGCCTATGTTACGTTCGTTCGCGGCACGCCGATGCTGATGCACCTGCTGCTCATTTATTTCGGGCTGCCGATGCTGCTGGACGCTTTTGCCGCCGCAATCGGCTGGAGCTTCAGATCGACATCGATTCCGATGATCGGTTTTGCTTTTATATCCTTCTCGATTACGGCAGGGGCTTATTTATCCGAAGTGGTCCGCTCGGGAATACTCGCCGTCAATCGCGGGCAGATGGAAGCGGCCTATTCGATCGGCATGACGACGCCCCAGGCGCTCAGGCGGATCGTGCTCCCGCAGGCACTTGCCGTCAGTTTGCCGAATTTATCCAACTCGCTGATCGGCATGCTGCACGGGTCGACGCTCGCTTTTACCGTATCGGTCGTTGAAATCAATGCCAAAGCGCAGATTGTCGCTACGACAAACTGGAAATTTTTTGAGGCATACATTGCCGCGGCCCTGCTTTTTTGGGGAGTGACCATGCTGATCGAAAAGCTGACAGGGCAGCTGGAAAAACGAATCAATCTGTACAACCGAGGTGGCGTATCATGATCAAACTGACGAATATTACGAAAGCTTTCGGCAAGCACGAGGTGCTCAAAGGCATTGACCTGACCGTGAAAAAGGGTGAAGTCGTTTGTATTCTCGGCCCCAGCGGTTCCGGCAAAACGACGCTGCTCCGCTGCCTGAACTTCCTGGAGAAGCCGAATGACGGCGAGGTGGCGATCGGCGATTTCAGCGTCAACTGCAAGCGTCCGAGCAAAGCGGACATTCATACCCTGCGCCGCAAAACGGCGATGGTGTTCCAGCATTACAATTTGTTCAAGCATAAAACGGTGCTGGAAAATGTGATGGAAGGGCTCGTGATCGTACAAAAGCAATCGAAGGAAGCCGCCCGCGCCAAAAGCGTGCAAATGCTGGAAAAAGTCGGGCTGGGCAGCAAGCTGGACGCATTTCCGAGCCAGTTGTCCGGCGGACAACAGCAGCGTGTCGGCATCGCCCGGGCGCTGGCGCTGAACCCGGAAGTCATTTTGTTCGACGAGCCGACTTCGGCGCTGGACCCCGAGCTTGTGGGCGAGGTGCTGGACGTGATCCAGAAAATCGCCAGGGAAGGGATTACGATGATCGTCGTCACCCATGAAATGGGCTTTGCCCGCGACGTGTCCAATCATGTCGTTTTCATGGACGGCGGGGTCATCGTGGAAGAGGGCAAGCCGCAGGAAATTTTCGGTTCGGCTAAAGAGGAGCGCACCCGGCAGTTTTTGAAGCGGATTACTCCCGAGTGGAGCTATACGATATAACGATATTCAGATAGGAGTGCTGAGCCATGGGAATCAAATTTGGCATTTTGGATCAAAGCGTTATTTTACCCGGAGAAAATGCGGAGGACGCCTTGCGGCATACGGTTGAACTGGCGAAAAAAGCGGAGGAGTGGGGCTATGACCGTTTTTGGGTTTCCGAGCATCACGATTCCGATCAATTGGCGGGTTCCTCGCCGGAAGTATTGATTTCTCATCTGCTGGCCAAAACGGAGCGCATCCGCATCGGCTCCGGCGGCATTATGCTGCAGCATTACAGCCCTTACAAAGTGGCTGAGAACTTCAATGTGCTCGCTTCGCTCGCGCCGGGCAGAATCGATCTCGGCATCGGCAGAGCGCCCGGCGGTCTGCCGCGCTCGACGCAGGCGCTGCAGCAAGGAATTGCCGAGCCTGCTTCCTTATCGGATAAGCTGAAGGAGCTCCAGCAATTTGTGAGCAACCGTCTGAAGGACGATCACCCGCTGGCAGGCTTGCGCGTTTCGCCGATTCCGGCGCAGCCTGCGGACATTTACCTGCTCGGAGCGAGCAGGGCCAGCGCCGAACTGGCTGCCGAACTCGGGCTTCCGTACGTGTTCGCCCTGTTCATCAACGGCGATCACGCCGTGGCCGCAGCGGCTTTCGAAGCTTACCGCAGCGGGTTCAACCGCAGCGGCGGGGCTGAGCCGAAAGCGATTCTCGCGCTTTCACTCATTGTCGCCGACTCGGAAGAGGAAGCGAAGGAACTGGCCGGCGAGTACAAAAACGTCAAAATTCATTTGGAAAACGGCAAAACGCTGACTGTCGGCACGCTGGAGCAGGCCGAAGAGTACGGACGCCAGACTAACGCCAAATTTACGGTCGAAGAAAAGCAGGCGGAAGTGACGAAGGGCTCGAAAGAAAGCGTGCGCTCCCAATTGCTCGACATTCAAAACAAGTATGGGTTGGACGAATTTATGATCACGACGCCGGTGAAAGATTTCGCAAAGCGCATTCGTTCCTTCGAATTGCTGAAAGAAGCTTTCTCCGGGCTGCACGTATGAGACGTGCACGGAGGGAAGGAGAACGCTTATGAGCGGTGAAACTTTGGCGCCGTCTTTGACGGATTTCGGGCAAAAGCTGGTTGCTATCCGGCGTCAACTGCACCAAAACCCGGAATTGTCCAACGAGGAATTCCAGACGACCGCGTCGATCCGCGAATGGCTGCGGGAAGCGGGTATCCGGATTGCCGATTTCCCTCTCCGGACCGGCGTCATCGCCGAGGTCGGCGGGCGAAGCGGAGGCCCCGTTATCGCGCTCCGGGCCGATATCGACGCGCTGCCGGTCCAGGAGGAAACGGGACTGCCTTACGCTTCGCAGACGGCGGGAAAAATGCACGCCTGCGGGCACGATTTTCATACGGCCGCCATACTGGGGACGGCGTTTTTGCTCAAGCAGCGCGAGCATGAGCTGCAGGGCACGGTGCGGTTTATTTTCCAGCCGGCCGAAGAGAAGGCGCAGGGAGCCGAGCAGGTCATCGCCAGCGGAGCGCTGCAGGATGTGCAGGCCATCTTCGGCATGCACAATAAGCCCGATCTTCCGGTCGGGACGATCGGCATCAAGTCCGGCCCGCTCATGGCTGCCGCGGACGGGTTCGTGATCGAAGTCAAAGGGCACGGCACGCATGCCGCGGTCCCGGATGCGGGCATCGATCCGATCGTTGCGGGCGCCCATATCATTACGGCGCTCCAATCTATCGTGAGCCGCAACATCAACTCGCTGCAAAGCGCTGTCATCAGCGTCACCCGCATCCATAGCGGAACGGCCTGGAACGTCATCCCGGAGAAAGCCGTTCTGGACGGCACGGTGCGCACGTTCGACGAAAAGGTCCGCTCGCTTGTCATCCGCCGCTTGGAGCAGGTGGTCGAGGGCGTGGCTGCGGCTTACGGGACGACGGCGTCCGTGCGCTGGGTGAAGGGGCCGCCATCCGTGCAAAATGACGCGAAGCTGGCGGAGCTCGCCGCCCGGGCCGCGAACGGCACAGGCTTGAACGTCGTTGTGCCGACGCCTTCGCCAGCAGGGGAAGATTTTGCTTTTTATCAAAAACAGGTGCCTGGCGTATTCGTGTTTATGGGCACTTCCGGTTCGAAGGAATGGCACCATCCGGCATTCGATCTGGACGAACGCGCTCTGCCCGTCAGCGCGCAATATTTTGCCGAGTTGGCCGAGCTTGCTTTGAGTCAGCCGGAATTATTCGGGAGCACATTGGAGGTTAAAAAATGAGTGTGAGCGAAATCGATATTCAATCTTATCTGGATAAGCATCAACAGCTGAAAACCGCGATAGAAGGGCTCTCCGACGAGCAGTTGAAGTGGAAAGCGGCGCCGGAATCGTGGAGTGTGACCGAGGTGCTGTCGCATCTGGCCGATCATAACATCGTCGTTTCTTTCCGCATCCGGGAAATTATTTCAGGCTCGACCGCCCAGCTGCCGGCATTCAGCCAGGACCCTTGGGTCAGCGACGCAAAGGCAAACGAAGGCTCTGCTGCGGATATTTTGGACATTTTCCATGCGTTATTGGTTTATAACAGTTTATTGTTCAAACGGCTGTCGGCGGAGGATTGGGACAAAACGGCCGTCAATTTTAAAGGGCAGACGGTGTCGCTGAAAGACGTCGTTTCATCGTTTGTCGCCCACGTACAGGTGCATCTGGCGCAAATTAGCCGGATCAAGCTGGCGGAGAGCGAAGCAAGTAAAGTCGGCTGACCGGGGCCGGGGAAGAACGGAGGCGGGGAACTATGAGCGTGCACGAGGTGCGGATTCGCGAAGCGAATAGCGCGGACCGGCAGGCTATCCTGCAAGTTACGCTGGACGCGTATGTGCAGTATGCAAATACGCTGCCACCTGAGGGCTGGCAGCAGTACAAGGATTCGATCGTCGCCTCGATCGAAAGCGATGGCGCTGAGGCGCGGCTCGTCGCCGAAATCGACGGGGAGGTTGTAGGCAGCGTGCTGCTGTTCGCGTCGTCTGCGGCGGCATACGGCGCACCGGAGCTGGACATCAACTCCCCGATCATCCGGCTGCTGGCCGTTTCCCCGCAGGCCCGGGGGCGCGGTATCGCCACGGCGCTCATTAAAGAAAGCGCCCGGCGCTCGCTGGAGTCCGGCGCACAGACGCTTCATTTGCACACGTCGGACATGATGGCGTCGGCGGTGAAGCTGTACGAGCGGCTCGGCTTCGAACGGGCCTTCGACAAGGACATTCAAAAAGGCGACACTCTGGTCAAAAGCTACCGGCTTCATTTAAAACAAGCAGCTTTATTATGAGAGGACGGAACGAACATGCCAAAACGTAAACAACTGAAATTGGGCGCCATCATTCACGGCGTAGGCGGCAATGTGTCCGGATGGCGTCATCCCGACGCGATTACGGACGCCAGCGTAAACTTCGGATTTTACAAGCAGCAGGCGCAAAAAGCCGAATCCGGCAAGTTCGATCTGCTGTTCATTGCGGACGGCCTTTATATTACGGAAAAATCGATCCCGCACTTTTTGAACCGTTTCGAGCCGATTACGATATTGTCCGCGCTTGCGGCCGTAACGAAGAACATCGGTCTTGTAGGCACGTTATCGACCACGTACAGCGAGCCGTTCACGGTGTCCAGGCAGTTCGCTTCCCTCGATAAAATCAGCGACGGGCGCGCAGGCTGGAACATTGTCACTTCTCCGCTCGAAGGCTCGGCCAAAAACTTCGGCAAAGAGAACCATCCGGCCCATCCGGAGCGCTACCGGATTGCCGGCGAGTTTTTGCAAGTAGCGCGCGGGCTGTGGGATTCGTGGGAAGACGATGCGTTTGTCCGGGATAAAGAGAGCGGCGTATTTTTCGATCCGGCGAAAATGCATACGCTCAATCACAAAGGGGAATTTTTCTCCGTGCAGGGCCCGCTCAACATTGCCCGTTCGAAGCAGGGGCAGCCGGTTATTTTTCAGGCGGGAGCGTCCGAGGACGGCCGTGCGTTTGCGTCCAGGGTGGCGGATGCCATTTTCGCCGGTCATGAGACGCTCGAAGAAGCCCAGGCTTATTATCAGGATATTAAAAGCAGAGCGGCCGCTCACGGGCGTTCGCCGGACGACGTCGTGATTTTGCCGGGAATCGGCCCGATTATCGGGCGCACTGAAGAAGAGGCTGAGCGCAAATATCAGGAACTTGCGAATTTGGTTACGATCGATAAGGCGCTCGATTTCCTCGGCCGCTTTTTCGAGCATCACGATTTTTCCCAGTATCCGCTTGACGAGCCGTTCCCGGATCTGGGCGATTTCGGCAGCAACAGCTTCCGTAGCGGCACGGATAAAATCAAGCGCGACGCCAAGGAGAACAATTGGACGCTCCGTCAGGTGGCGCTCAGCGTGGCGACGCCGCGCGGCGAATTTACAGGAACGGCGGAGCAGGTTGCGGACCGCGTACAAAAATGGTTCGAGGAAGGCGCGGCGGACGGCTTCATCATCGCTGCCTCCATTCCGAAAGCGCTGGACGATTTCGTCGATCTGGTCGTCCCGATTTTGCAGGAACGCGGCCTATTCCGGAAAGACTACGAATCCGACACGCTGCGCGGCAATCTGGGGGTTCCGATTCCGGCGAACCGCTACACGAAGGTGGAAGCGCACAGCTGAGGTGAGGTATGGATACGGCATCGATTTGGGGCTATATCGATACTTTGGAGGAAGAGCTGGTGGAGATCCGCAGGGATTTGCACAGACATCCGGAAATTTTGTTTGACGTAGTCCGCACCTCGGCCATAGTGGCTGATTTGCTGGAACGATGGGGCTTGGAAGTGGAGCGCCGCTGCGGCAAGCATTTCGGCATGGGCGTTGTCGGCACGCTGCGCGGCGGCAAGCCGGGAAAGACGGTCGTGCTGCGCGCCGATATGGACGCCCTGCCGATTCGGGAAGAGAACGAAACGCCGTACAAATCGCTGCAAGACGGCGCGATGCACGCTTGCGGCCATGACGCTCATACCGCGATGCTGCTCGGCGCCGCCAAGGCGCTCAGCCGGTTCCGGGATGAGCTGCCAGGTACGGTCAGGTTTGTGTTTCAACCGGCCGAGGAGGGGGCGCAGGTCAGCCCGCTGGACGGACGGCTGATTAGCGGCGGCGCGGATTTGGTGGAATCCGGCGTGCTGGACGGCGCGGATCTGTGTTTCGCGCTGCACGTATGGCCGGAGCTGCCGATCGGCACGATCGGCGTCCACCCCAAATATGCGATGGCTGCGTCCACGCATTTTAAGGTGCAGTTTCACGGTGTGTCCGGGCATCACAGCACGCCGCATTTGGCGGCGGACGCGCTGCTGATGGCAGCCCAGTTCGCCATGGACATGAAGGTCGCGGTGGCGAGCGAAATCGACCCGTTGGAGCCTGCGGTGCTGTCCTTCGGCACGCTAAAGGCAGGCACTGTCCTGAATGCGATTGCCGCGGACAGCGAAATCACGGGCTCTTACCGCACGTTCAGCGACGGGGCAGTGGAGCGGATCAGGCAGTCGATCGAGCGCCGTGCGCAGGCGATCGCCGGCAATTACGGCGGCGCCTGCTCGCTGAGCTTCCGCATGGGCACGGCGCTGCGGAATGACAGCGAAGCCGCCCGGCTTGCGCTGCAGGCGGGTGCCGAGGTGCTGGGCCGGGCCCAGGCGGTTTCGCTGGAAACGCCGAGTCTGGCAGGCGAAGATTTTGCCTTGTATCTCAAGCGCGTTCCCGGCGCGTTTGCTTTTATCGGCGTCGGGAACCGCGATAAAGGATTTACGCATTCCGTTCATCATCCCCGATTCGATCTCGATGAACGCGTTTTGCTGTACGGGGCCAAAGTCCACGTACAGTTCGTGAAAGAGGCCTCGCGGCAGTAAGCGCGCGTGCTCGTGTGTACGCACGCGTGGCGGGGCTGGGCTGGGCGCGAGAAGGCGGGCCGCGCGCGGGTGTAGTGCCGGCTGCCTTTTTGTTTTGCGGCTCCCGCTTGACTCTCCGGCGAGTGAAAAGGTATCGTTTGAGGCGTTGACAGCGGCCTGAAACGATCCATCCGCCCCTCGGAGCGTTGAAGCGAGGGGCTGGAGCGGGCCGTCCGGCACATCACCGGCTCATGTGCGCCAAAAGCCTGCAAAAGTACATCTTTTTTCTCCTTGATGCCCTTCCCTCGAAATATTCCTGCAAATCTGCAGTTTTTTTCGCCAAATCGCCTGCCCAGGCTGATTATAGCCGAAAATTCCTGCACTATTGCAGGCTTTTCCCCAAAATGCCCCGCCGCCTGAGAAAAAGCCTGCACTTTTGCAGGCTTTCGGGCCGGCAAGCGCTCCACAGAACGGTTGTACCGGCTCAGCAGGCGGCAAGCCAGCCCATCTACTCCACTCGACCAACCACTCTAACTAGTCCAATCACACCAGCCGCACCCAACCGGTCAAATCAGTCGACCAACACCCGCAGAAATTAACTAGTCTAACCAATCCCAATCCCAATCGCACCGGCAGAATCAACTCGTCCAACCAGCCCATCTACTCCACTCGACCAACCGCCCTAACTAGTCCAATCACTCCAACCGAGCCAGCCAACCGAATCAGTCCACCCGCACCGGGAGAAATTAAGTCCCTGCGCTTCTCCAAAAGCGGCGCGCAGCAAGGCGAATTCCGGCCAACTGCTGCCGGTGCTAACTGTCGCCCGTTCGCGGTACAGCGATCTTTTGACAATTGGATGGGCATAATAACGCAAAAGTGGTTGATGAAGTGAGCGCCTGTTTCATATATACTTCTTTTTATAACACGTTGATTGTGTAAAGAAAGGGCGGTTTGCTATGTCTATGTATGCTTATTATGCGATTTTTTCCGTGATTTTGCTGTTTGGCCTGGTCGGCACGTTTATGGTCGGTTTTTCGCGCAAAAACAGGGAAGGGGATCAAACTTACTTTCAAAAAACGGGGACGAAATGGATCCGGCTTTCGGCCCTTTATGTGATAGCCATTGCCGCGGGAGTGTTGGCGCTGATCGTGTACATCCGGCAATAGGCCGGATAAATTATCGCCGCGCCAACGCTATTTGCTGCGGGACGCGGCCGTTTTGCCCTGCAGCTGCAGGGCGTCGCGAAGGCACTCAAGTCCAGGTGCAATTTGCTCGAAGCGCGGTCTCGCAAAGCTGATGCGAATGCAGCCCTGATCCGTGCCGTAAACGCTTCCCGGCACGAACAGGACGCCTCTTTTTATCGCTTCGTCCAGCAATTTGAAATCGTCGACTTCGCGATTGATTTTGCACCAGAGGTTGAGTCCTCCCTGAGGCGGAGTAAATGCAACGGAATCGCCCATGATCGACCGCAATCCTTGCATGAGCTCGTCTCTCCTGATGCGCAGGCGTTCACACAACCCGGCGATTTGAGTCTGAAAATGCCCGTCCCGGATAAATTGATTGGCTACCCATTGCGGAATGCTGCTTAAGCCAAAATCCATCTGCTGTCTGGCATCCGTCAAGCGGTTCACGACGGTTTGCGGGGCGATCATCCAGCCGATCCGCAGGCCCGATGCGGCGATTTTGGATAAGGAGCCGATGTACAGCACATTGCCGGTCTTATCCAGCGATTTTAGTGTAGGCGGCGGATTTCCGTCAAAAGCGGTCAGCGTAAAAGGATCGTCCTCGACGATAGGGATTCCGAGCTCCGCGGCAATTTCCAGCAAGCGGATTTTGCGCTCCGCAGCCAGGACGCTGCCTGTGGGATTTTGAAAGTTCGGGTTCAAAAAAATCATGCGTATCCGGTGCTGCTTGTACAGGTTGGCGACATCCTGGGGATCGATTCCTTGATCGTCGACAGGCAAGCGGAACAGGCGGAGCCCCGCCGATTGGAACATCGGCAGCGAATAGCAGTAGGACGGGTCTTCTATGGCAACGGCGTCTCCCGGACTGAGGAGGCACTGGGTAATCAAGTACAACGATTGTTGGGAACCCGAAGTAATCAAAATCGACGAATCCGTGCTTTGGATTTGAAGGTGCCGCTCAAGAAATGAAACGAGAGTTTCCCGAAGCGGAGCGTATCCTTGCGGATCGTCGTAGCCGAGCTGCCCCTCGAAGGGCTGTTTTTGCAGCAAATCGCGCACGATTTCGTTCGGAAACAGGTCGGGGGACAGTTCGCCGCTCGCAAAATCGATGATAGACGGTTTTTTCCGCAGTTCCTCGCGGATGCGGCGGATAAAGGGAAGATTCGGAAGGAACGTGCCGCCTTCCACATAGGTTTTCCAGTTGGGCGTCTGTTTGGGGGCAATTCCCCATTTATGCCGGGTTACTCTGGTGCCGCTTCCTTTGGCGCTCTCGACGATGCCGGATGCCCGCAGTTCTTCGTAAGCTTGCACGACGGTGCTGCGGTTGACACCAAGGCTGTCCGCTAATTTTCTTTCCGAAGGAAGGACGCTTCCGGGAGGAAATTCTCCAAAAGAAATTCTCCGTTCCACGTAATCCGCTATTTGCCGGTAGATGGGCTTTTTGCTCGATCGGTCCGGTTTCCACATATGTTCTCATCACCTTATTTCATTATGGCCAAGTAGCAAGCAGAGTAAAGCATCATTAGTATATCATCCGGGGCGGAAAAGCATATAGCCGGGTTTGCCGCTATTGTTCCAAATTTTTGAACTTGATAGGGCCAAAAAGAAAATCGTCTTGCCAAACAGCCGTTTGCCTATTACTATAAACGGGTTAGGGTATTGTTTGCTTGTTCGAAAGGGGATTCATACATAAATGGACAAACTGTTCGGTAAAAAAATCGCGATTGCCGGGTCGAGAAAAACGGATGAGATGAGCGTACTGATTGAGAAGCAGGGCGGGATTCCGCTCGTTCGCCCGCTGCAAGGGCTGCTTCGGTTCGATGAAACCGCGGTTGAACAAGAGCTGCATGTTTGCGCGAACGAAAAGGTGGACTGGTTCGTCCTTACGACAGGCATCGGAACGGAAACGCTGCTGGATGCTGCCGCGAAGCTCGGCATTCACACGGCTTTGCTGCAAAAGATGAAGGAAGCGAAGGTGGCGGCGCGGGGGTACAAGACGTTCGCCCTGCTGAAGAAGCTGGATATCCAGCCTGAAGTTGTCGACGAGGACGGGACGACACAAGGATTGATCAACGGTTTGGCCGATTGCGATTTCGCGGGCCGGACGGTAGCCGTTCAGCTGCATGGGGAGCCGCAGCCGGCGTTGATCCAATTTTTGGAAGAGAGGGGCGCTCGTGTCATTCAGCTGCTTCCTTATCGGCACGTTGCGCCGGACTCGACGGTACTGGAAACGATTTGCGGCGAGCTGTTGGGCGGCGTGATCGATGCAGTTTGCTTCACTACCGCGGTACAAGTGCGCTATTTGTTTGACTATGCGAGGCGGCAAGGGATTGACGGCGCGGTTCGGGAAGCTTTTGCCGGGCGTGTCCAAGCGGTTGCGGTCGGCAAAGTGACGGCCGAGGCTTTGAATAACGAACAGATCGATCTTGTCATCGTGCCGGAGAGCGAGCGGATGGGCGCGATGATTATCGAGCTGGCGAAGCACTACGCGGGTGCGTCAACCGAAGGTTAACTCGCGGCGAAAGGGGGGATTCCATGCCATTTGAGGTCACTCCGTATCCGGAATGGTCCTGGTCCGTATCCCGGCACCAAGTTTTGCTGGACTGCCCGCGAAAGTATTATTTTCAGTATTACGGCGCGCACAACGGATGGTTGAGAGAGGCGGAAGCAAGCCGGCAAACGGTTTACAGACTCAAGCAGCTGCAAAATTTGTATCTGCTGTTCGGCTCCGTTTTGCACGATAAAGCATTGAAAGCGGTGCTGCAGTGGCAAAAAAACCGGACGCTGCCGGAACGGGAGACGATGGCTGCCGAGATGCGGGCTGAGCTGAACCGGGCTTACGTGGACTCCCGGAACAAACAGGCGTGGTGGCACCAGCCCAAAAACAAAACGATGCTTCATGAAATGTATTACGAAGGCAATCTGCCGCCTGACCGTGTGCAAACGATAAAAGCGAGGCAGCAGGTGTGCTTGGATCATTTGCTCGGTTCCGAAAGTTTGGCTGAATTGTGTAGGGACACGAATTTGGAAATTATGGAAATGGAGCAATTGGATTACATACTCATCAACGGGACTAAAGTATACGTAAAGCTGGACTTATTATACAAAAATAAAGACGGTTTCTGGACGATCGTAGACTGGAAAACGGGCAAAGACGACGAAAGCTACAAAGAACAAGTACAGGTATATGCCTTATACTTGAACGTGAAATACGGGGCTCAGCCTGAAAAGATGAAAATTAAAATTGAAAACTTGCTCTCCGGCGAGTGCAGCGAAATAGAAGTGAACGACTCCGACCTGGAGGAAGTCAGGAAGCAAATTACGGACAGCCAGTTGGAGATGGCAAAGTTTCTGGAAGACATAGCGGCCAACAAGCCGAAGCCTATCGATTATTTTTCTTCATTTCCTAGGAAATATAAGTGTGCCTCTTGCAATTACCGGGAAGTTTGCGGCGATGCATTTGTATGAATTGTCTTATTTGGGAAATAGCGGGGATTGGTGGGCGGCAAATTGGTCTGCGTGCGACTTTGTGGTAATATATGAACAGTCGTAACTAAAAGTATTCATAGATGCAGGCCGGTTTATTAGACATATGTTGCAAGCGGCGGCAAAGTGGCTAGGTGGTGGTCCCAACATGCTGTCCATGACGGCTGACATTCTTCAAATGATAAGAAAATCCAAACTGCCGCTCTCAAAAGCGGACATAGCAAGCAAAGCCGGCGTATCCTTGTCGGCGGTTTCGGATCATATCGAACGGCTGCTGGAAGGGAACCTGATCGAAGGTTCCAGCATCGGCGCATCGAGTGGCGGAAGAAAGCCGAAACAATACGCGCTGAACGCGGGCTGCGGATTTATTGTTTCAATTGAGCTGGGCACCGCGGTCGCTCAGGTGGCGATAACCGATTTTAATTGCCAAATCATAGACTCGGCTGCGTCAGCGATTCAGATCCAGGATGGACCTGAAACCGTTTTGACCCGGTTGCACGAGTGCGTGGAACGATTACTGAAAACAAACGGCATCGAGAGCCGTTCGGTCAAAGGAATCGGGATCGGCATCCCGGGCCCTGTCGAATTTTCGTCCGGCCGGCCGGTTTCGCCGCCGATTATGCCGGGTTGGGACCAGTATCCGATCAAACAGTTTTGGTCCGCTTATTTCGATTGCCCTTGCTACATCGATAACGACGTCAACATTATGGCGCTCGGGGAGTACGCCAAAGGCTTGAACTTCGAGGTCGAGCATTTGATTTTTGTCAATGTCGATACGGGAATCGGTTCCGGCGTTATTTATGACGGCAAGCTGTACCGGGGAGCGACCGGAAGCGCCGGGGACATCGGGCATTTTGACATCGGCAGTGAAGTGGTCTGCTGGTGCGGCAACCGCGGATGTCTGGAAGCGACGGCCGGAGGCAAAGCCATCGTCACGAAGGCTAAGGAGCTTGCGCTGTCGGGGAAAAGCGAGTATTTGCTGAAAATCGTCCAAGAGGAAGGGAACATTTCGCTCGCGCATATTGAAGCGGGCTTGCTGAGTCTGGATCCCGTTTCCACCCAACTTGTCCGCGAAAGCGGGGCGGCGATCGGCCGCGTTATCGCTGCGGTCGTAAACTTTTCCAATCCGTCTCTGGTATCGATCGGCGGCGCTGTTTCCGGGTTCGGAGACTTGTTTCTCGCGGCAATCCGCCAAAGTGTGTATCAGCGCTCTTTGCCGCTCGCTACCCGCAAATTGATCATCGATAAATCAGTGCTGGGAAGTACGGCCGGCTTGATCGGCGGCGCTTATATGACTATCGACCAGTTGATCATACAAGCGACGAACGATAAAACCGAGGCGTCTCTCGGTTGAATTGCATATAGTATGGACAATGTAAACTTTGCCTTGGGCAAGGTTTTTTTGCATGGAATGGCGGGCTAGCGGCTTCACAAACGGCATAATCCGGCCGGCAAAGCTGTGAAGGTGCAGGCTCGTTCGCTGGAAGCGGCCGGTTTTTGGCGGGAAAGCCGGCCATGGCGATAATGCAGGAATTTCCGGTCGGGACGGGCCTGAGGGGTGCCTGCAGGATTGCTTTGAGGAAAGGCATCCAGGGGGAAAGATTCGTTTTTCAGAATGTTGAAAAACTCGCACGTCAGAGCCGGCAGCACATCTGCTTGATAGAGCGAGGAAAGCCTGCAAAAGTGCAGGTTTTTTGCTCGTCGACATGTCAGCCGAGATAAATTCCTGCAAAAGTGCAGCAATTTTCGCCGAATTCGGGGCTCAGCTCAATCTGGAGTGGAAATTCCTGCACAATCGCAGGCTTTTCGCCAAAACGTGGTGCTTTCAGCGGAAAAGCCTGCACTTTTGCAGGTTTTTTGCTCCAAGACGCGCTTGCAGTGAGTTGGCGCAAACAGTGCATGGGCACGCGCCATCCAGTCAAGTCAGCACACGCTGTTGGCGAAAGGTGCGGCCATAGCTGGGACAAAGCGGAGGCTTATAACCCCTTGCGCTAAACAGGATGATGCATTCACACGGTTGAACGCCATTCCATATACTTTTAACATTGAATGTTAAAAGTATAACTGATATAATCAAAAGTATACAACGAACAAATGAAAAGGAGAGGCGCTATGAAAAAAGTCAAGGCAGCTGTTATAGGAGCGGGCTTTATTGGAAGGGCGCATATCGAAGCTGTACGAAGGCTCGGTTTTGCAGATATTGCAGCGGTCAGCCAGAGCAATCAGGCTAAGGCCGAGCAATATGCCGCAGAATTGAACATCCCCAAGGCTTATGGACATTATATGGAACTGCTGCAGGACGAGGAAATTGAAGTCGTACACAATTGCACGCCGAACCATTTGCACCATGAAATCAATAAACAGGCGCTGCTGCACGGTAAACATCTGCTTTCGGAAAAGCCGCTCACTCTACTAAGTGAGGAAGCCAGGGAACTATATGAACTGGCCGCGGAAAAGCAGCTGTATACCGGCATCAATTTCAATTACAGGCAGTTTCCGATGGTGCAGCAGCTCAAAAGTATGGTTAAAGACAAAGATCTGGGCGAGATCCGCATCGTCAGAGGAAGCTATTTGCAGGATTGGCTGCTTTACGACACGGACTACAACTGGCGTATGGAGCCGGAGTTCGGCGGACGCACGAGAGCGATCAGCGATATCGGGTCCCATTTGTTCGATTTGGTCCAGTACGTTACTGGACTCGGGATTTCTGAAGTTTTGGCGGATTCGTCCATCGTTATTCCAAAGCGGTACAAATCGCGAGAAACCTCGGAACTCGTTGACGTCCACACCGAAGACTACTGCTCGGTTCTGGTGAAATTCGATAACGGAAGCAGGGGCGTTTTTACGGTATCGCAAGTGTCGGCGGGAAATAAAAATGCTCTGGAAATTCATTTGGACGGCTCTTTCTCGTCCGGTTCTTGGAAACAGGAGGAACCTTTTGTGCTTCATATGGGCTATCGGGATAAACCGGCGGAAGCGATAAAGAGAGAGGCCGGCATTTTGAAAAGTGAAGCGCTTCCATTTGTGCATTATCCGGGTGGGCATGAGGAAGGCTGGCCGGATAGCTTGAAAAACATGATGAGGCATTTTTACGACGCCGTTAGAAATAAAAAGCCGCTCTCCGACTCCGTGGCTACATTCAAAGAAGGCTACCAAACCATGCTCGTCAATGATGCGATCGTCAGAAGCGTAAATTCGGGAGGATGGGAAAAGGTACACCGGGTATAATTCATACATGATTGAAAAAAATCTGGAGCTGCCGCGGCAGCTCCTTTTTGCGAGCTTGCACGCCGACACGGCGCGATAGAATAACTCCGCACAGCAAACATTTTGCGCCTCCACATTCGTCATGTACCGTTCCCCGCGGTAGCGATGCTCTCCAAGGGAACTCCAATCCAGCTTGACGTCACACGCACCGGAGGTCTTCTGGGAGCGCGTCAGGTAAAGCGAGTTCCTCCGATTGGTCAAACGACACAACAAGCAGGCCAGTCCCAAGATTTTCGCACCGCGTGCAGCTCCCAGCGTGTGGTGTTGCGCTGCATGACGGCGGTCGGTCGGCCACATTTTGCCAGAAAAACTGCAGACGATCGGCCCGGAGCATCGGACCACGAGTCTGATAGTGGACTTTGAAACCAGCCAGACGGATCCTGACGCGCTTCCACATTTACGCACGGCCATTTCCCGGCGAAATATCGTCCGCTTTGATTATATCAATGCAAAGAATGAACGCACGACCCGTGAAATGGAACCGCTGCGGCTTCATTTTAAATATCGTAATTGGTACATTTACGGGTTTTGCCGAACTCGGCGAGAGTATCGGGAGTTTCGACTGTCCCGGTTGATGAATTTGTTTCTGACACAGGAAACTTTCGAGCCGCATCACGAGGTGCCGGAAGAGGCTGCTTTTTCATACAAGGAATGGCAAGATCAGTTGGAGGATGTAGTGATCCGGGTGGGGCCGGAAGCTTTGGCGGAAGCGCTGGATCAGTTTCACCAGGTTGATAAGCAATTTCATGCCGATGGAAGTATGACGATGCGAATTCCTGTTTATCAGCCGTTGGAAGCACGGTGGCTCTGGACAATTCTGTTGAGTTTCGGCAGAGGCGCCGAAGTTCTCGAACCGCCTCTACTACGAGGCATCGTAAAAGAACAGCTTCAAAATACACTCAAACATTATGAAGAAGTATGACACGCTGTTGTCAAACTTCTTTTTTTATACTGACATCAGGAAACAACTTCAAATCCATAGCAAATCAAAAAGGAGACATTACCCACCATCGCCCATGCCCTTAATCATATCTATGCGGTTGATAAGATGTGGTATCTGGTTTTAACGGGCACTGGCATGAAAGAGGCTCTGCAAGCATGCATACCGCTAAATGAGAGCATCCTGCATTCTGTGGATGAATACGCCAATATTTTTGCCCAGTTATCGGAACAATACGGGGAATGGTTCCGAAGTCAAGCCGATTTGGAACAAACCATTTTGCTTGACAATCCATACGCCGGAATCCGCCAAACACGCTTATCGGAAATTGTGCTGCATCTGGTCAATCACGGGACCTATCACAGGGGCAATGTTTCTACAATGTTGCGTCAGTTGGGCCGCGCATCCGCCATGAACGACTATGCACTTTTTTGGTATCAGCAGCCTGCGGAATCCATTTAATCCCTTACGCCGTAAGATTGGTTAAGGGCACTGAGTAGTCTAAAAGGGCGATATTTCTGAGATCAGAGAAATCGCCCTTTTTATTTTGTTGGGTAGTAGTTAGTATGACGCAAAACCCGGATATGCTGCTATATCTGGACGCGGTCGAAGAGGCATTGTGTTTTGGATGGATCGATGGAGTCAAAAAGAAAATATCTGAAGCGGGGCTGGCACAGAGACTGTCTCCCAGAAGCAAAAAAAGTTCATGGACTGAATTGAATAAAGCACGTGCCCGCCGCCTCGAAAAGTTGGGGTTAATGAGAGACGAAGGAAGAAAGGTACTTCCTGATATGAGGCATGATTCTTTTAAAATAGATTGGGTTATAAAGCAAAGGCTAAAAGAGGAAAGGTAAGTATATGGGAATTTTTTGGCATTTCCGGCACTTTATAAAAGAGTTCGGATCGACACGATACAAAGCAATAAAAATCAGCCGGAATTATTTAAAAGTAGATTAGACAAATTTATAACAAACACTAGAGAAAATATAATGTTCGGTCAATGGCATGATAATGGACGCCTGCTAGATTATTGAGATGCGCTAAGGTCGTGGCGTTCACAGTGACGGCAGGCTGCATCTGTCTCACATGCTCCGCCACCTTGACCAACCTGTACCGGTACCACCGCGATTTCGCGACACGTCTCCGTACTCATCCCATGCAAAGTTCCCCTGTAGTACTCGCAATTTGCTCGCCCTCGGGGAGCGAATAGACGACGGTTGTCGTTTTCCAGCCCGCACACACCCGAAAACCTGCAAAAGTCAGGCTGTTGAGAAAGTCTCATGAATTCACCAATTCACCGCGTTAATATGGTATAATATTCTTGTGAGTATTCCATGGAAAGCGCGGTGTGTCTATGCTTTACACGAACGAGCCTAATCCTCAAC
>NZ_JBYLHY010000037.1:0-65678 GCF_057749925.1 Paenibacillus sp. sgz302191 | reverse complement strand
TACGGAGGGGATAAGCGCTGAAAGCATCTAAGCGTGAAGCCCCCCTCAAGATGAGATTTCCCAGTATGTAAGACCCCTTGTAGACGACGAGGTAGATAGGTTCGAGGTGGAAGCGCGGCAACGTGTGCAGCTGACGAATACTAATCGGTCGAGGGCTTAACCTAAAAAATCCCAAGAAAGTGAAGAGAAGCTTCGAAGCAGATTCCGAATACTTTCTCGGGGCCCGGAAACAAACCGGTAAACAAATACCTCACACTTTACGCAAGTTTCGTATCTAGTTTTCAGGGTGCAAGTCAGCCTGAGGAGTTTGATTGATGTTTCCTGGCAGAAACATCCCGTTTGGTGATGATGGCGGAGGGGATCCACGCGTTCCCATCTCGAACACGACCGTTAAGCCCTCCAGCGTCGATGGTACTTGAACCGAAGGGTTCTGGGAGAGTAGAACGTTGCCAAGCACAGCAAATAGCCTTCTTGAGAAAACAATCTCAAGAAGGCTATTTTTGTATCCGGCCGAAGAGAAACGCCCCCGAAAGGGCCGCCCCCCGACGACATTCAGAGGCGGACAATATTTTCATTTTTCCCCGAAATGAAAAGGTTTTGATTGATGCACGACAATGCTGAGGACCAGCCCCATGGACAGCATGTTGCTCATTAAAGAACTTCCTCCATAGCTGACAAAAGGGAGCGCGATTCCCGTAAGCGGCATTAACCCGGTATGCATGGCGATGTTCTCAAAAATTTGCAGCGTAAACATCGATACCACGCCGATAATTATATAAGATCCGGCTAAATCCTCGCATCTGATCGCAATAAGAATCATTCGATAAATCAGTAGAAAATAGAGCAGCAGCAGCACGGCTGAGCCTATGAAGCCGAATTCCTCACCGATAACGACATAAATCGAGTCGGCATAATCATAAGGGATATATCCGCTTTGCACCATTTTGCCCTTGAGGTAGCCTTCGCCCATAAGTTGGCCGGAACTGACCGCTCTCATGGAATTGACAACATGATAACTTTGATCCGGATCCAGAGTCGGGTCCAGAAAGGTCTGAATTCTGTGGAGCTGGTGTGTTTTTATGATTTTGTTGAAAACAGGCGTGTCTACGAAATATAAGGCCGTTATGCTGCCGACAATTACGATAAAGGTGATAAAGCCGATAAGTCCATGTTTTACACGAATCATGCCGATCCACAACATGCCGATCAATATGCAAATAAAAACGATCGATGTCCCCATATCGGGCTGATCCATGATGAGCAGAAACGGTATGCCTACAATGGCCAGCATTGGAACGATATCTCGAAAGAATCGCAGATAGTCGCCGCTGCGTTTTTCAATCATTTTCGCCAACAGCAGGATGACGAATACTTTGGCCAGCTCCGACGGCTGAAATTGCATGAAATGAAGGTTAATCCAACGTTGGGACCCGTTAATATTCATCCCTTTAAACTTGACGAAAACTAGCAAAAGGACGCTGAATATATAAAGATATACGGATAAGTGGCGCACGATACCCCTGTAATCGATCATGGCGAGGGCCAACATGGGCACAAACAAGACGGCAAACATAACCAAATTCGATATATGCAGCCCGGCATACTTCGTGTTATTCGTGGCGCTATAAATTGCAATCGTGCTGATCGCCATAAAACATATCAATAAGGAGATAATAACAGGGTCTAATTTTTTCGCTCTTAGCAGCAGTTCCTGGAGCATGCGCCACCCTTCCTTTCATTTGTTTCCGGGTTACATATTTTCTGATGCTGCAGTTGCATCGTGTTCAAGATAGAGGTTTTTCGCTTTTTCGTCATAGGCGTACAATTCGGCGTACCGTCCCCAGTCAATCAAAATATCCAACTGATGGGCAGCTTCTTCCGAACCAAAGTGCTTTTCAAAAATTTCCACGAAAAACTCCCGCTCCATTTTGTTATTGGACTTGGAATGCAAGATCCAGATGATTTTTTCAATCATGGGGACGTGATGCAGCACCTGTTTTTTGAAAATTTCTTTCCTGTCCAGAACGCTGGCATCGGCAAAATGGCGCCCAATCTCCGTTAATTCGATATCTCCGTGTTGTATGCTGGCAAACCCGAGCATCTGCGCGGCTTCGACAATGGGCAAAAAGTCTTCAAGATTCAGGCTTAATTGATCGGCCAGCTTATATAAATCGACCGTTTTCCCGAGATCGTCGATCAATTCGATAAATCCCGTTAATGCACCGGCCGGCACTTTCGGCACTTTTTCGATCTTTTTCTTTTGCCCGCCAAACGGTTCATCCTGCTTCATTTCGCGTTTGGTCAAAATAGAATAAATTTTGTCGACAAGGCCTGTAAAGTGCGGCTCCTGCTTGTTTCGCCAATGAGGCATGGAAATGGGAATATCGGCGATGACCCGGGCAGGGTCGCGAGACAGGACGATGGCCCGATCGGACATGTACACCGCTTCTTCGATGCTGTGCGTGACCATAATAATGGACTTCGTAGGAATCTTCTTTTCCGTCCATAGTTCAAGCAAGTCGCGTTTGAGGTTCTCCGCGGTCAGAACGTCCAAGGCCGAAAAAGGCTCATCCATCAGCAAAATGTCGGGCTCCATCACTAAAGCGCGGCCAATGCCGACACGCTGCCTCATCCCTCCCGACAGTTCTTTCGGATAGGCACTTTCGAATCCGTCCAATCCGACCATGTCGATGATTGAGAGGGCTTTGCGCATTTTGTCCGCTTCCGTCAGCGGTTTATTTTCAAGCCCCAGTTTTACGTTCTCCAGCACGGTCAGCCACGGAAAAAGCGCAAAAGACTGAAAGACCATGCCGACTCCGGGATTAGTCCCCCGTACTTCTTTACCGTTATAAAAGACGGCTCCCTGAGAGGGAGGGATGAGCCCGGCAATGATTCGAAGCAGAGTGGATTTGCCCGAACCGGATGGACCCAGGATGGAGACAAACTCGCCTTCCGTTATTTTCAGATGGATATCCTCCAGGATGTTGGCGCCGGCCGAGCCCGGCATATCGTAATGTTTGAGAACTTGCTGCAGTTCGATCAATGCATGTTTCATGGTGAAGACACCTCTATTCCAAATGATATTTTTTCTCGGAGACGGCGTACAGCTTGCGCCACACCAAGCGATTGACCAGAACGACCAGCAGGCACATCACGATAATTCCCCAAATGATTTGGGGCCAATCTCCTTTGGTTGTCGCCTCGGTAATGAATGTTCCTAACCCGGACGCTTGCAGGTTGTTGTTTTTCCACGAGACGAGCTCGGATACGATGCTTGCGTTCCAAGCGCCGCCGCTGGCGGTTATGCATCCCGTAATCAGAAAAGGAAATATGCTCGGCAAAATTAACTTCACCCATGTTTGTAGACGCGACAAACGCAAAATAGATGCAGCTTCTTTCAAATCGGAAGGAATAGCCATCGCTCCGGCGATGACGTTGAACAGGATGTACCACTGCGTTCCCAGCATCATGAGAGGAACAGCGCCGATATCCATGCTGATCCCAAGCTTCAGGTACAGGATGGCGAACAACGGGAAAGCCATATTGGCCGGAAAAGAAGCGAGGACCTGCACAACAGGCTGAGCAATCCTGGATAGTTTGGGACTCATCCCGATCATGACCCCGACCGGAACCGTCCATGCTGCGGCCAGCAGCGTTGCCACGAATACGCGAAGAGCCGTTAAAA
Source organism: Paenibacillus sp. sgz302191 (assembly GCF_057749925.1). Classification (NCBI taxonomy): domain Bacteria; kingdom Bacillati; phylum Bacillota; class Bacilli; order Caryophanales; family Paenibacillaceae; genus Paenibacillus; species Paenibacillus sp. sgz302191. Next base: position 61,993 of record NZ_JBYLHY010000037.1, on the reverse strand, counting down.
GCCCGAGTCCGACAACCCGCAACAATTCCTTCCAGCTTAACTGTACGATTTCGAGCAGAGCTTCATACACATACCTCGCGACGAACAAAATGATGACGATTCCGATTAGCCGGACCGCTATTTTGGATGCGAGTGCAGGCGGTTTCGGCCAATGGATGGCGGCGCTTCGCTTTTTGAAACGACTGCTTAGGTCGTGAAAAAAGGTTCCGGCGGCATGATTAGCGTAGCGAACGAATCTGGCGCGTTTGAGGATATCGTATACCCAGGATTGAGGCACTTCGCCCGCTTCCGTTTGCTCGTTCTTGAATTTTTGCGCCCAAGCGACGATCGGCCGCCAGAACAGCTGGTCTACCAGAATAATCAGAATGACCATAGTGATAATGGCGTATACAATGGCTTTCACGTTTCCTTGATCGGCGGCCAAAGCCATGTAAGAGCCGATGCCGGGCAGATGAATGTCTTGATTGAGCACGCTGATCGATTCGCTGGCCGCGAGAAAAAACCAGCCTCCGCCGAAAGACATCATGCTGTTCCACACGAGCCCCAACATGGAAAAGGGCACTTCGAGCTTGGTAAAGCGCGGCCACCGGCCAAGCCGGTGAATGCTGGCTGCTTCGTCCAGCGCCCGCGGTATCGTTGTCAGCGAGTGGTAGAAGCTGAATGTCATATTCCATACCTGACCGGTGAATATGGCAAAGATCGAAGCACATTCGACGCCGAGCAGACTGCCGGGAAAAAGCGCCATGAACATCAAGACGGTTGCCGACAGGAAACCGAGCACAGGCACGGATTGCAGGATGTCGAGCGCAGGGATCATAATTTTCTCGGCAATCCGGTTGTTCGCGGCGATTCGCCCGTATACGAACGTAAACAATAACGAAGCGCCGAAGGCGATGAACATTCTCAAAAGCGAGCGCCCCGCGTAATAAGGAAGCAGATATGGGTCAAGGTTCATAACAGGCTGCTGGCTTGGAGAAAATGGGGCGCGCATACCGGCGCCAAGCTGGGCAGCCATATAAAGAATGGACATAAGCATGAGAAAGACGATGATGTCCGCCAAACCGAACTTACGTTTGCTGTTGATGGTGGAGAAGCCGTTCCATTTCATCGTGATAACCCCCTTTGGGCGAAATAAAAAAACTCTCCCCTGCAATTGGCAGGAGGAGAGCGCAAATATTCCATCTATTCAGGTTGATTATCAGATGAATCAGCGGCAGAACAAGCCCTTGGGCAAGCCGGGCTTTGAACATGCTTGATGACGATCTGAGGGTACGCTGAATAATGGATGCACACGTTTCCTAGCTAACAATGCATATGGCAAGCTATTCATCTGTCGCATTCGACTACTACTGTCCATTTCCAGTTTCCCCCCTTTGTACATACAATATGAAAGCCCTCAGGGATTGGTCCCAGAGGGCATGCGTTTACAAGGCAATAAAACGGCTCCCCCTAGTCCAGTTTTGACACTATACAACGTAAAGCGAACGTTCGTTCGCTTAGCCACCTTAAGAAAAGCCTTAATCCGGCAGTTCCTGTTCTACCCATTGGCATCTTTCGATATTTCCGGGCAGTGGCCTATGTTTGTATAGGAGCCTCACCTAACGAGGACATATTTAATTCCTTTGAAATCGTACTCCTAAGTACGCTTGCTTGTCAATAGCAAAAAAAGCAAAAAAGAATCAATTGGAAAGCGCCGTGACGTTAAGTTGGAGTAATTTTGTAAATACTGAGTGTAGGGCCGCAAATCAGGCGCAAAATACTTTTTAACAGCAACACTTGTCAAAAAGAAAGGAAATGATTATAATTTAGTTAAGGTCAAAGAAAGTCAAAGTCAATTTACTTCTAGAATTCTGGGAGGATGAATTGATGCGTAATGTTTCAGAAATTATCGAGCAGTACTTGAAACAAGTTTTGCTGCAAAGTCCCGAAGGAGCGATCGAGATTCAGCGCAATGAGCTTGCCGATCAGTTCCAATGCGTTCCGTCCCAAATCAACTACGTTATCAGCACCCGGTTTACTTTGGAGAAGGGATACATTGTGGAAAGCAAGCGCGGGGGCGGCGGCTATATTCGCATCCAGAAAATCGAGCTGCGTCAGCACGGCTCCATACTCGATCACATTTTTCGAACGATTCACACTCACATAGATCAGGTCGCCTCCGAGGGACTTATTTATCAGCTGCAGGAAGGCCATTTTATTTCTGCACGTGAGGCCAATCTGATCAAGGCGGCTATCTCCAGGGATGTGCTGACCTTCAAGCTCCCGCTGCGGGATGAAATCCGCGCTAATATTCTTAAGGCAATGCTGATATCCTTGCTGAGCAAATGAGGGAGGGGTACACTTTATGATTTGTCAGGAGTGCGGCAAACGGCCGGCGACGCTTCATTTCACCAAGATCGTAAACGGCGAGAAAAACGAGTTTCACATTTGCGAAACTTGCGCCCGCGAGAAGGGCGAGATGATTCCGGGCTCTTCCAACGGATTTTCCATCCACAATTTGTTGTCGGGACTTCTGGATTTTGAGCCTTCGTCGGTCGCTTCTGCCAAGCCGCAGTCGGTGCGCTGCGAACATTGCGGTCTCACCTACACCCAATTCAGCAAGCTCGGGCGATTCGGCTGCGGTTCATGCTACCAAAGCTTTTCGGAGAAATTAGATCCTCTGTTCAAAAGAGTGCACGGCAACACGGTTCATGTAGGCAAAGTTCCCAAACGCACCGGAGGACTTGTTCAATACAAGCGGGAAATCGAAAGTCTCAAAAAGGAAATGATGACCCGCATCGAAAGCGAAGAGTTCGAGCAGGCGGCTAAAATCCGCGATCAAATTCGGGAAATCGAAAAGAAGATCGCCGGAAATTAGGGTCTTGAGGAGGGTATGATTTCAATGGCGCTGCATCGTTTTACAGGAGATGCTTTAAGCGAATGGATGAAGGGGGACGGGCCGGAATCCGATATTGTCATCAGCAGTCGGATACGCATTGCCCGCAACCTCAAGGATTATCCTTATCCCATGCTCGCGACGAATCAGCAATCGGAGGAAGTGCTTGATCGGCTCTCTGGGGTTTTGGACAACGAAGAGCTGGAAACGATCAGTCATTTTTCGCTGATTCCGTTGTCGGAGCTTAACGAGCTGGAGCGGATGGTGTTGGTGGAAAAGCACTTGATCAGCCCGAATCTGGCGAACGAATCCAGGAATGGAGCCGTCATATTAAGCGAGAATGAATCTATCAGCATTATGATCAACGAAGAAGACCATTTGCGGATCCAGTGCTTGTGTCCCGGATTTCAGATTAAAGAAGTATGGGATTTGGCTAATCAGCTTGACGATATTTTTGAAGCCCAGCTTGATTACGGGTATGATGAGAAAAGAGGCTATCTGACGAGCTGTCCTACGAATGTGGGCACAGGGATTCGGGCTTCCGTCATGATGCATCTCCCCGCGCTCGTGCTTACCCAGCAAATCAACCGGATTTTATCGGCGGTTACACAAGTTGGGCTGACCGTTAGAGGATTATACGGGGAAGGCAGCGAAGCTTTAGGTAATCTGTTTCAAATCTCCAACCAGATTACGTTAGGCCAGTCGGAAGACGAGATCATCGACAATCTTTTTAGCGTAGCGCGGCAAATTATCGAGCATGAACGCGCCGCAAGGCATAAGCTAATGCAAGAATCCAAAATGCGCATCATCGACCGCGTCAACCGCTCCCTCGGGATATTATCCTATGCGGGGATTATGGACTCGAAGGAAGCGGCCCAACGATTGTCGGATGTGAGGCTGGGCATTGACGTTGGGATCATCAACAACGTTTCATCCAACATTCTCAATGAACTGCTGGTGATGACGCAACCCGGATTTTTGCAGCAGAGTGCGGGAGAAAAGTTGTCTGCCGACGACCGCGACATCCGCAGGGCGGAATTGATCCGGGAAAAATTCGGCCGCTATTAAAGGCAGCATCATCCTTTGGGTTTTCCATAGATATATTACTTTTGGAGGTGTTTCTCTATGATGTTTGGAAGATTTACGGAACGAGCGCAAAAGGTTCTCTCCTTAGCTCAAGAAGAGGCCGTTCGGTTGGGGCACAACAATATTGGAACTGAGCATATTTTACTCGGACTGATCCGTGAAGGCGAGGGGATTGCAGCCAAAGCGCTGATTGCACTGGGCCTGGGGCTTGAGAAGATCCAGGACGAAGTGGAATCCTTGATTGGCCGCGGTCAAGAACAGCCGACCAACATCGCGTACACGCCGAGAGCAAAGAAAGTCATTGAGCTTTCTATGGACGAAGCCAGAAAATTAGGCCATACTTACGTAGGAACCGAGCACATTTTACTCGGGCTCATTCGCGAAGGCGAAGGGGTCGCGGCGCGTGTGCTGAACAACCTCGGCGTCAGCCTGAATAAAGCGCGCCAGCAAGTGCTGCAGCTGCTCGGCAGCAGCGAAACCGTATCACCGAGCCACGGCGCTAATCCGAATGTGAACACGCCGACGCTTGACGGTTTGGCCAGAGACCTCACCGCATTTGCGAAAGAGGGCCATTTGGATCCGGTTATCGGGCGCAGCAAGGAAATCGAGCGCGTCATTCAAGTGCTGAGCCGCAGAACGAAAAACAATCCGGTCCTGATCGGGGAACCGGGCGTCGGTAAAACGGCGATTGCCGAAGGCTTGGCGCAAAAAATCATCAACAATGAAATTCCGGAAACGTTGAAAGATAAAAGGGTCATGACCCTCGATATGGGCTCGGTCGTTGCGGGAACCAAGTACCGCGGCGAGTTCGAAGACCGGCTCAAAAAGATTATGGACGAGATTCGCCAAGCGGGCAATATCGTGTTGTTCATTGACGAGCTGCACACTTTGATCGGCGCAGGCGGGGCGGAAGGCGCGATCGATGCGTCGAACATCCTGAAGCCGGCGCTGGCGAGAGGCGAACTGCAGTGCATCGGGGCGACTACGCTGGACGAATACCGCAAATATATCGAGAAAGATGCAGCGCTCGAGCGCCGTTTCCAACCGATTACGGTAGACCAGCCGTCTCCTGACGAAGCGATTCAAATTCTTCACGGGCTCCGCGACCGTTACGAAGCGCATCACCGCGTGAAAATTACGGATGCGGCTATCGAGGAAGCGGTGAAGCTGTCCGACCGCTATATCACCGACCGTTTCCTGCCGGATAAGGCGATTGACCTTATTGACGAGGCCAGCTCCAAAGTAAGGCTGCGTTCCTACACGATTCCGCCTAGCTTGAAACAGTTGGAAAATAAGCTGGATGATATCCGCAAGGAAAAAGATGCGGCCGTGCAAAGCCAGGAGTTCGAAAAAGCGGCCGGCCTGCGCGATACCGAGCAAAAACTTCGCGAGGAACTGGATTCCACGCGAAACGAGTGGAAAGAAAAACAAGGCCGTCTGGATACCGAAGTGACTCCGGAGGATATCGCTCAGGTCGTTGCAAGCTGGACGGGAATTCCGGTCAGCAAACTGGCCGAAGAAGAGACCGAGCGTCTGCTCAAAATGGAAGACATTTTGCATGAGCGCGTAATCGGTCAAGAAGAGGCGGTCAAAGCGGTAAGCCGCGCCATCCGCCGCGCCAGAGCCGGTCTGAAAGATCCGAAGCGCCCGATGGGCTCCTTCATCTTCCTTGGACCAACCGGCGTAGGTAAAACGGAACTGGCACGCGCCCTGGCGGAATCGCTGTTCGGCGATCAAAACGCCGTCATTCGCATCGATATGTCCGAGTACATGGAGAAGCACTCCACATCCCGCCTGGTAGGAGCGCCTCCGGGGTATGTCGGATATGAGGAAGGCGGCCAGCTTACTGAAAAAGTGCGCCGCAAACCATACTCGGTCGTCCTGCTTGACGAGATCGAGAAAGCTCATCCTGAAGTGTTCAACATCCTGCTTCAAGTGCTGGAGGACGGACGCCTGACGGATTCCAAAGGCCGCACCGTCGATTTCCGCAACACGTTGATCATCATGACGTCCAACGTGGGCGCGGAGATGATCAAGAAAAACTCCACGCTCGGCTTTACGGCCGTGCAGGATGCCGGCAAAGAATACTCCAACATGAAAGACAAAGTGATGGGCGAACTGAAGAAAAGCTTCCGTCCGGAGTTCCTGAACCGGATCGACGAGATCATCGTCTTCCACTCTCTGGATGAGCAGCATATCGCTCAAATCGTCAGCCTGATGGCGGACGATCTGCGCAAGCGCCTGAAAGAGCAGGAAGTGGACTTCAACCTTACGGACAAAGCGAAAATGTTCCTTGCCAAAGAAGGCTTTGATCCGACTTACGGGGCAAGACCGCTGCGCAGAGCGATTCAAAAGCATATCGAGGACCGGCTGTCCGAGGAGCTGCTCAGAGGCAATATCTCCAAAGGTGATTCCTTAACCATCGACGAAAAAGAAGGCGAGCTTGTCGTCCTTCGCGGCGAAGGCGTAACAGCCCAATAATGTTCCTGAAAAGCATTTTGCTCCATCCGTTGCGGTGGCGGCAAAATGCTTTTTCTTTTGTATATTTTTCATCGGCCCTTTCACACACTTAGCAAAAGTGGTAAACTTTTATTGGTAAGTATAGCCAGATATTTCCGCATGTCTTATAAGGGAGCAAGTGCATAATGAGCAAACAGAAGACGAAATTTTGCTGCCAGGAGTGCGGCTACGAATCGCCGAAATGGATGGGCAAATGCCCAGGCTGCCAATCGTGGAATACGATGGTTGAAGAAGTGGAAACCGTTGTTCGCACCCAGGGGATGAATTCCTCTTTCGCCAGAACGAAAGAAAAGCCCACCCCTATCATACATATCGAGAGCAGCCCTGAGCCGAGAGTATTGACGAATAACCAGGAATTGAACCGCGTATTGGGCGGGGGCATCGTTCCCGGTTCCCTGATTCTCGTCGGAGGAGACCCGGGGATCGGCAAGTCGACGCTGCTGCTGCAAACTTCATTCGCGCTTACGCAAGCCGGGCAGAAAGTGCTTTATATATCCGGAGAGGAATCGGTTAAGCAAACGAAGCTGCGGGCTGACCGCCTGGAAGCGTCATCGCCGCTGCTGTATGTGCTCTGCGAAACGAATCTGGAGCTGATCGAAGAGGCGATTCAGGAAACGGATCCCGATTTTTTGGTCATCGACTCCATTCAAACGGTTTATCATCCGGCTATTGCGTCCGCTCCGGGCACGGTTGGCCAAGTTCGTGAATGCACAGGCCATTTTATGAGAATTGCTAAAGGCAAAGGAATTGCAACGGTCCTCGTCGGTCACGTCACGAAGGAAGGGGCCATTGCAGGACCGAGAATGCTGGAGCACATGGTTGATTGCGTGCTGTACTTCGAGGGCGAGCGGCATCATTCCTATCGCTTGCTGAGAGCGGTGAAGAACCGTTTTGGTTCGACCAATGAAATCGGCATCTTTGAAATGCAGGAAGCGGGACTTGTCGAAGTCAGCAATCCGTCGGAGCTGTTCCTGTCCGAACGGCCGCTCGGGGTGGCGGGTTCCACGGTTGTAGCGAGTATGGAAGGAACCCGGCCTGTGCTCGTCGAAATTCAGGCATTAGTATCAACTACGAATTTTCCATCCCCGCGCAGAATGGCTACGGGCATCGATCATAACCGGCTTTCGCTGATTATGGCGGTGCTGGAGAAGCGCATGGGGCTTTTCCTGCAAAATCAGGACGCCTACCTGAATGTAGCTGGCGGCGTCAAACTGGATGAGCCTGCAGTCGATCTGGCTGTGGCGATCAGTATCGCCTCTTCTTTCAAGGACCAGCCGACCCGGCCGTATGACGTTGTGTTTGGGGAGATCGGCTTGACGGGCGAAGTGCGCGGCGTTTCCCGCATTGATCAGCGGGTGAAAGAGGCGCAGAAGCTGGGCTTCCGCAGAGTCATTATGCCGGAGAAAAGCTTGAAGGGATGGACGCATCCCCCCGGAATGGAGATTATCGGAGTAAACACGGTATCAGAGGCACTAGCAGCGGCGCTGGGCTGACTCGCCTGCATGGAGCCAGCCAGTCATCAGGAGGAATAAAATGAGCAAAGAAGAGACGAAGCGGGACGTAATGAGCCAGTTGCTGCAAATGGTAGCCCCTGGTACCGCGTTCAGAGACGGATTGGAAAATGTCCTGCGTGCCAAAACGGGAGGACTGATTGTCGTCGGCTATAGTCCGGAAGTGATGGAAATCGTAGACGGCGGCTTTTCGATTGATTGCGATTTCTCGCCCAATTACCTCTACGAGCTTGCAAAAATGGACGGGGCGATTATTTTAAGCGAAGATATAAAAAGAATTTTGTATGCGAACACGCAGCTGATTCCCGACTCGTCGATCCAGTCGTCCGAAACAGGTATCCGGCATCGGACCGCCGAACGGGTGGCTAAGCAGACGAACAAGCTCGTCGTCTCGATCTCGCAAAGGCGCAATGTCATAACGCTGTATCAAGGCAATTTGCGCTATGCGCTGAAAGATATCGGCGTTATTTTGACCAAGGCGAATCAGGCGATTCAGACGCTGGAGCGGTACAAAGTGGTGCTGGATCAATCGCTCACCAATTTGGGCGCGTCGGAATTCGAAGAGCTGGTTACTTTGCACGATGTGACCAACGTCATCGCCCGGTTCGAGATGGTGCTTAGAATCAGGGCCGAAATCAACCGGTACATCAACGAGCTTGGCAATGAGGGCCGTCTAATCAGCATGCAGCTCGAAGAACTGGTCGGCAATTCGGAGCTGGAGGCGCGACTGCTGATCAAAGATTACGTCCGTGATCTATCGGATGACAAGGTTAAAGACGTGTTGACGGGACTGAAGCGCCTATCGTCGGATGAGCTTTTGGAACCTCAGCAAATTATCCGCCTGCTGGGCTACTCACATACGAATGCGATTGCGGAAGAGCCCGTATCGCCCAGAGGATTCAGAATGCTTGGCAAAATCCCGCGGCTTCCCTCGATCATTATTGCCAATCTGGTCGAGAAATTCGGCTACCTGCCGCATATGATGATGGCAACCATCGAGGAGCTGGATGAAGTCGACGGCATCGGAGAGGTCAGAGCGCGCGCGATCAAGGAAGGTTTGAAGCGAATTCAGGAACAAGTCTTCATTGACAGACATATTTAAAGTAGATACAATCATAAAGTATCATTGTTGAGGTTTTATTAAGGCGTGAATTAGGGTATAGTAAATCCAGAGGTGGACAAAAACATATGTTAACAAAATCGATTCCCAGCCTTTTTACCGTAGGGAACTTATTCCTTGGCGTTCTCTCGATCATCCTGGTGTTCAACGGAGAACCGGGACGCGCCGCAGTTCTTGTAATCGTAGCCATGCTGCTGGATGGGCTGGATGGAAGAGTGGCACGGGCGCTGAATGCGCAAAGTGAATTTGGCAAAGAGTTGGATTCGCTGTCCGACGTTATTTCGTTCGGTGTTGCTCCCGCATTTATTATGTATGTCGTTGCGTTTAACAATCCGGCCGTAATCAGTCCGGCTTTTGCCTGGATCGTAACGGCGATATTCCCGATTTGCGGCGCTCTGCGTCTGGCCCGCTTTAATGTCGTGGCCGGAACTCCCGGATATTTCATCGGGCTGCCGATACCGGCTGCGGGCGGCGTGCTCTGTACGCTTGCTTTGTTCAATAACGAAATTAACGTGTACGTCCTGTTGGTCAGCACTGTTCTTCTGTCTTATTTGATGGTCAGCACGGTAAAATACCCGAACTTCAAGAAAGCCGGCATTCCGAAGGCCGCCATATGGGTGACGCCGCTTATCGTAGCGGTTGCGGTCCTAATCGCGGTGAAATGGCCGGAGTCGATTTCCAAAATGATTTTCGTACCTTTGCTGCTCTACGCATTGTACGGCTTAAAAAAAAACGTTGATGGCATCTTCATCCGATTGCGCAGACGCAACAAAAGACGCGCAATGGATGACAACTCCGTCAAATCCGACGTATAAGACCGGCATTCCGAAAATAAAAAGCATTTATTTTCTCTGAAGCGCTTCAGAAAAAATAAATGCTTTTTGTTTTGTCATCGTCATCAAGACATGTTGAAAAGTCCGAGTGTCGAGCATTTTTTGGATTCATTCTCCAAAACTTGCTCCAAATCTACCTGAAGAATGTTGCCAAGAGCCGCCATATAGAACAAGTTCCGCCCGAGTTCGGCGCTCAGAACTTCGCTGCATTGCTCGCACAACTGTCCGTTCACATGAGTCTCCAGTACTTCCTTGGCCTCGTCCAACGTCATATCGGAATGATACTGCTGTTTGGCGGCATGAATCCCGATACATCCGCATTCCGTAATGGATTTAATGACCGAGCGGTTCGTTGCTGCATTCGTTTGTTGAAATTTGGATAGGACGTCAAGCAAGCTGCGGTGACGGAGCAACAACTCGGATACTTGATCCTGGAACTGCTTTAAGGTCAGGGTGCTCATTTATCCACCTCGGTGTGTTTGTAACTTCCAACTTCATTATAATGGAAGCCCCCTAATATTTCAATTTGAATGATTAACGTTGGATAAATTGGAACATAATTGTAAAAGGGACTTAAACATAGTTTGACGTGGAGGTGAATCTATGATGAAGAAATGGATACAAATCATTTTTGCAATCATGGGGGGAAGTTTGGGCTATCAATGGAGTGATTCGATACTTCGTATGACGGGTTTTGCCGACGGAAAAGGACAAGCTTTCTGGCTGGCCGGCTTGTGTGCCGCCGCTATGTTCGTGTTGTCGGCTTGGGTGGCCGATTATGGCATGAAGCTGCTGATCCGGGGAGAAAGGAACGTCGAAAGCATTCCCGCAGCCGACCTGCTCTCGGGAACTGTCGGACTTGTCATCGGCCTGCTGATCTCGGCGCTCGCTTTTCCCGTGCTTGCGCAAGCTACTTGGGCCGGGCCTTTCGTACCGGTCGTTGCCGCTTCCGTGCTCGCCGTTATGGGATTCCGCATCGGTTATAACAAGCGGGACGAGCTGATGCAAATTTGGGCCAAAAGCCGGTCCCAAGGCTCCGATAAGCAGACGCATCGACCGTATGAGGAGCATAAAATCTTGGACACGAGCGTGATTATCGACGGGCGCATCGCGGATATTTGCAAAACGGGCTTTATCGAAGGCACGCTGGTAATCCCGGAATTCGTGCTGGAAGAGCTGCAGCATATCGCGGATTCCTCGGATTTGCTCAAACGCAACCGCGGCCGGCGCGGTCTGGACATTTTAAACAAGATCCAGAAAGAGCTGGAAGTGAAGGTGCTGATCTACGAAGGGGATTTCGAGGAAATTTCCGAGGTCGACAGCAAGCTGGTCCGCTTGGCTAAAGTGCTACAGGGCAAAGTGATTACGAATGATTTCAACCTGAATAAGGTGTGCGAGCTTCAAGGCGTCTCGGTGCTGAACATCAACGATCTGGCTAACGCCGTCAAACCGGTGGTGCTTCCCGGGGAAGAAATTATCGTGCAGGTCATCAAAGACGGCAAGGAGCACGGACAAGGCGTTGCCTATCTCGATGACGGCACGATGATCGTAGTGGAAGGCGGGCGCGAGTTTATCGGAACGACGCTGGAAGTGATGGTTACGAGCGTGCTGCAGACATCGGCGGGCCGGATGATTTTCGCAAAGCCGAAATTGTTGGAAAAAGCCCAGTAAAATTAGTATGATAGGGGGAGGCAAATCAGCAATTATCCAGGTGGGGAATTTATGGGGAAGCTAGGGGTTGTCATCGTGGCGGCGGGCAAAGGGTCCCGCATGCGGACGGTAGAGAGCAAACAATATTTGCAGATCGGCAAAAAACCGATTTTGGTACATACGTTGCAATTATTTCAAAACATACGTGAAGTGGACGAAATCATTTTGGTCGCTCCGGAGGCGGATGTTGTCCGCTGCCAGCAATTCGTGGCGGATAACGCGCTGACCAAAGTGACCCGCATTCAAGTCGGCGGCGCCGAGCGGCAGGATTCCGTAAGACTGGGCTTGGAAGCGCTGGGGCCGGACACGGAGTGGGTGCTTGTGCATGACGGCGTCAGGCCTTTCGTAGCCGTGCAGCACGTTCTCGATTGTCTGCAAAAGGCGAAGGAGGCGGGTGCCGCGGTGCTGGCCGTGCCTGTGAAGGATACGATCAAAATTGTCGATGAAGCGAAGCAAATTCAATCCACGCCGGACAGACGAAGCTTGTGGGCGATCCAAACGCCGCAGGCTTTTCAGCTTTCTCTTTTAAGAGAGGCGCATGAGCGGGCTGCCCGGGAAGGCTTTATCGGCACGGACGATGCAAGCCTGGTGGAGAGGATGGGAACAAAAGTTCTCGTCGTCGAAGGGGACTACTACAACATCAAAATTACGTCCCCTGAGGACTTGCCTTGGGCGGAATGGCTTTTAGAACATGCAAGGGGAGAGGGTAAGTCATGATTCGAGTTGGACAAGGTTTTGATGTGCATCAATTGGCGGAGGGCCGCAAATGCATTATCGGGGGCGTCACGATTCCTTATGAAAAGGGGCTGCTCGGCCATTCGGACGCCGACGTGCTGCTGCATGCGATCACTGACGCGATTTTGGGAGCGCTCGGTCTGGGGGATATCGGCAAGCATTTTCCCGACACGTCCGCCGAGTTCAAGGATGCCGACAGTCTGGTGCTGCTGAAGCAGGTCTGGCAGCTGGCCAAAGACAAAGGCTACCGGCTCGGCAATTCCGATTCGACGATCATTGCGCAGAAGCCGAAAATGGCGCCCTATATTCCGCAAATGGCAGCGATTATCGCGGAGGCGCTGGAGGCGACGCCCGAGCAGGTGAACGTCAAGGCGACAACGACGGAACAGCTCGGATTCACCGGAAGAGGCGAAGGCATCGCCGCGCAATCGGTTGTTTGTTTAATTCGAGATGTGCTAGAATAGCAGATAATTATGGACAAAGAGGGGATTTATCATGAGTCATCCATTACGCGTGCGTTATGCGCCCAGTCCTACCGGGCATTTGCATATCGGCGGCGCCCGTACCGCGCTTTTTGACTATTTGCTGGCCCGCCGGCATAACGGGGCTTTCATCGTTCGTTTTGAAGATACGGATCAAACCCGCCACAAGGAGTCCGGCATCGCCGACCAGCTGAACGGTCTCAAATGGCTTGGTCTCGAGTGGGACGAAAGCGTGGATATCGGAGGCCCGTACGGTCCGTACCGCCAAATGGAGCGCCTGGACCTGTACCGGCCGTACGTCGAGCAATTGCTGAGTCAAGGCGACGCTTATCATTGCTACTGCTCGGAGGAAGAGCTTGAGCAGGAGCGCGCCGAGCAGGAAGCGAGCGGCGAAATGCCGCGGTACTCCGGCAAGTGCCGCAATCTGACGGCCGAGCAGGCCGAAGCTTATAAGGCTGCGGGCCGCAAGCCGTCCATTCGTTTTCGCGTGCCCGAAGACCGCGTGATCGCCTTCGAGGACAAAGTGCGCGAGCATGTCGAATTCGAGTCGAACGGCATCGGCGATTTTATCATTGTTCGCCCGGACGGCATACCTACTTATAATTTCGCCGTTATTCTCGACGACCACCTGATGCGGATCAATCTCGTCATTCGCGGCGAGGAGCATTTGTCCAATACGCCGAGACAGATTATGATGTATGAAGCTTTGGGGCTGCCGATTCCCGAATTCGCCCATTTGGCGCTGATTCTGAATCAGGACCGCAAAAAAATGAGCAAGCGGGACGAGTCCATTATCCAATTTATCGAGCAGTACAAGGAACTCGGTTATTTGCCTGAAGCGGTGCTGAACTTTATCGCGCTGCTCGGCTGGTCGCCGGGGGGAGAAGAAGAAATTTTCACCAAAGAAGAACTGATCGCCGGGTTCGACCTGAGCCGCGTATCCAAGAGCCCTGCCGTATTCGACATGGACAAGCTCAATTGGATGAACAACCATTATTTGAAAAAAGCTCCGCTGTCCCGCGTTGTCGAACTGTGCATTCCCCATCTGCAAAAAGCCGGGTTCATCCGGGAAGAGCTGGATGCGGCTGCGCAAGAGTGGGTAAGCGCTCTGGTAGGGCTTAACCAGGAAAGAATGCGCTTCGCGGCGGAAATTGTCGATTTGTCGAGGCTGTTTTTCCAGGACGAGCTCCATATCGACGAAGAAGCGGCAGCGGTTCTGCAAGAAGAGCACGTTCCTGTCGTGCTGCAAAGCTTCCTGCAGCAGATCGAACAGGCAGCCGAGCTGACGGTCGATGGGATTCCAGCCCTGCTCAAGCAGGTGCAAAAAGATACCGGCTATAAAGGCAAGCAGCTGTTCATGTCCATTCGCGCGGCCTTGACCGGACAAGTGCACGGACCGGATTTGAATATGTCGATTTATTTGCTCGGCAAACAAAAAGTTGTGTCAAGGCTGCGGAAGTGATTGTAAAGCCGCTATCTTTTCGCTATACTTAGTTCATTATGATAAGCGACGATCAGGAGAGTACGATTGTCAAGGAATTCCCAGAGAGGATAATCGAAGCGTCAGGCTTCGGGCTGTGAGTTATCCAATTCCTGCAACCGGAAATGCACCTGTGAGCTGCCGCGCCGAATTCTCGCACGAGAACCGTAGGCGCAGCCGGATGCCCACGTTAAGGGAAGCTAGAGTTGGGAGACTTCCGAGTCACCAAGCAGAGTGGAACCGCGGTAGAACGCCTCTGCAGCCTTATGGCTGCGGGGGCTTTTTGATTTTACTCCCGTTTAAGAAGGTGAAGAGCATGTGGAAAACGATCAAATCCGATATTTCCGCCGTATTCGATAACGACCCGGCTGCACGAAGCTGGTTTGAAGTCGTGTTTACGTATTCGGGACTTCATGCCATTTGGTGGCATCGGATCGGTCATTGGTTTTATAAACGCGGCATTTTCACAGTGGCCCGCATCGTCTCGCAATTCAGCCGGTTCATGACGGGAATCGAAATTCATCCCGGCGCAGTAATCGGAGACCGGCTGTTCATCGATCATGGCATGGGAGTCGTAATCGGGGAAACGTGCATCATCGGCGACGATGTAACTTTGTACCAGGGCGTCACGCTGGGGGGAACAGGCAAGGAAAAGGGAAAAAGGCATCCAACGATCGGGAATAATGTTATTATAGGATCGGGAGCCAAAATCATCGGATCGTTTACCGTAGGGGAAAATTCCCGAATCGGCCCGAATACCGTAGTCATTAAAGAAGTGCCTTCCAACAGCACCGTTGTTTGTATTCCGGGTAAAATCGTAAAGCGGGACGGTGTGCGCGTGAACCGATTGGATCATACGAGCTTGCCGGACCCAGTCATCGATATATTTGAGGGGCTGCAGAAGCAGATCAACGACCTGAAGTCGCAGCTTGAACAAGAAAGGCACAAGAATGGAGGAGCCAGAGAGCATGACGCTCAAAGTGTATAACACGCTGTCCCGTAAAAAAGAAGAGTTCGTTCCGATCGAGCCGAACAAGGTCAAAATGTATGTTTGCGGCCCAACCGTATATAACTATATTCATATCGGCAACGGCAGACCGGTTATTTTCTTCGATGTTGTCCGGAGATTTCTGGAATCTCAAGGGTATGCCGTGACTTACGTGACCAACTTTACCGATGTAGACGATAAAATGATCCGCAAGGCCGAAGAGGTCGGCCAGACGGTGCCTCAGCTCGCGGAGACGTACATCCAGGCGTTTCTGGAAGATATCCGGGCGCTCGGCGTACGCGAGGCCAGCTTGAATCCCCGGGTTACGGAAAATATTCAGGAAATTATCGATTTCATCGCTGCGCTCGAAGCGCAAGGCTACGCCTATGAAAGCCGAGGGGACGTATACTACAGAACGACGAAATTCGCCGAGTACGGAAAGCTGTCCCATCAAAATCTGGAGGAGCTTCAGTACGGCATCCGCATCGAAGTCGACGACCGCAAGGAGAATCCGCAGGATTTCGTCCTGTGGAAGGCGGCCAAGCCGGGCGAGATTTACTGGGACAGCCCGTGGGGACAAGGCCGCCCCGGCTGGCATATCGAATGCTCCGCCATGGTACGCAAATATTTGGGCGAAACGATCGACATTCACGGAGGCGGACAGGACTTGGCGTTCCCGCATCATGAGTGCGAAATCGCCCAGACCGAAGCGGTTACGGGACACCCGATGGCCAACTACTGGCTTCACAACGCCTTCCTGAACATCGATAACGAAAAAATGTCCAAATCGCTCGGCAACGGCATCCTGATCCGCGATTTGATCAAGAAGATCAAGCCGGAAGTGTTCCGCTTCTTCATGCTTTCCGCGCATTACCGCAACCCGCTGAATTTCAGCGACGAAAGCTTGAAGCAGGCCGCCAACGCGCTCGAGCGGATTCAAAATGCTTACGACAATTTGAAGCATCGCCTTGCCACCGCATCCATCGATGACGCGGTAGAAGCTGCCCTGAGCGAGCGGATTGCTGCCATTGCGCGTCAATTTGACGATAAGATGAACGACGATTTCAATACGCCGGACGCGATTACCGCTGTATTCGATTTGGTCGCGGAAGCGAATTTGTATTTGCAGCAGGAGCGGGTGAACGCCGCCGCCGTGCAGTTGTTCCTTGATCAACTGCAGGCTTTCGATCGGGTTATCGGCATATTAAGCCAGGGGGCCGACGAATTGCTGGATGAAGAAATCGAACGGCTGATCGTGGAGCGGACGGAAGCCCGCAAGTCTAAAAACTGGGCGAGAGCCGATGAAATCCGCGACCTGCTGACGGAGAAAGGGATATTCCTTGAGGATACGCCGCAAGGAATACGCTGGCGCCGCAAATGAGCGAGCTCTTTTCGGACGCCCCTCAGCTGTTCCATTTTCCGCCGGCCAAAAGTCCGCAGCTGATGAGTCCGCTGGTGCTTGCCTATATCGGGGACGCCGTGTACGAGGTGTACATCAGGCAGTATGTAATTTCTCTGCCGAATCACCGGCCGAATCATTTGCACAAGGAGGCGACCCGGTTCGTCTCGGCCAAAGCGCAGGCCAAGCTGCTGGAAGCTTTGCTGCCCCGGCTGACGGACGAGGAGCGGGACGTGGTCAAGCGGGGGCGCAACGCCAAGTCGGGAACGACGGCCAAAAACGCGAACGTGCTGGAATACCGCCACAGCACTGCGTTTGAGTGCCTGATCGGATATTTGTACTATACAAAATCTTACGAACGCTTGCGGGAACTGCTGGATTTTGCGGTTGCCTCCAAACAAAACGGTTAACCGCGCCCGCGTAAATGCATCGCGCGGCAGATGTTTGCGAACAAAGCTCTTGGGAGGATACACCTGATGGAAGAATATATCGGCGGAAAGCATTCCGTTCTGGAGGCGCTTCGCTCAGGCCGGACGATCAACAAAATCTGGGTTGCGGACAACGCGCAAAAACAGTTTGCCGGACCCATCGTCGCGGAAGCGAAAAACCACGGCATCGTCGTTCAGTTCACGGATAAGCGGAAGCTGGACCAAATGGCCGAGGGGCTGCAGCACCAAGGCGTTGTAGCTCAGGTGGCCGCTTACGAGTATGTGGAGGTCGAAGACATATTGGCCAAAGCGAGGGAGCGGGGCGAGGAGCCGTTCGTTCTGATTTTGGACGAAATCGAGGACCCGCACAATTTGGGCTCGATTCTAAGGACGGCGGATTGCACGGGCGTCCACGGGGTCATCATCCCCAAACGCCGGTCGGTCGGCTTGACGGCGACGGTTTCCAAAACTTCCGCCGGCGCTGTGGAATACGTCCCGGTAGCCCGTGTGACGAATATCGCGCAAACCATCGAACAGTTGAAAGAAGAAGGCGTATGGGTAGCGGGCACGGACGTATCCGCAGCCCAGGACGTGTATAAAGCCAACTTCAAAATGGCTATCGCGCTGGTCATCGGCAACGAAGGCAAGGGAGTCGGCAGGCTGATCAAGGAAAAGTGCGACTTTCTGGTCAAGCTTCCGATGACCGGGCATATCAATTCCCTGAACGCTTCGGTAGCGGCCGGAGTGCTGATGTATGAAGTGGTCAGACAGCGCAGCATGAGCTGACGCCATGGAAGAGTTCTTGATCGTTGACGGCTATAATGTCATCGGAGCCTGGCCCGAGCTCAGCAAGCTGAAGGATACGGATCTTGAAGGAGCACGGGACAAACTTATTCATACGCTGGCGGAGTATCAATCCTTCTCGGGAATGAAGGTATATCTGGTGTTCGACGCCTACATGGTGCCCGGACTGGGCAAGAAATATTTGCAAAGCAAGCTGGATGTGCTTTATACCAAAGAGAAGGAGACCGCCGACGAACTGATTGAGCGCTTGGTTACCGAGCTTATGGGGCGCCGCAAGCAAATCTATGTGGCGACTTCGGATATGATCGAGCAGCACGTTATTTTCGGCAAAGGGGCGCTGCGCCTGCCTGCAAGCGAACTGCTGGTCAAAATCAATCAAAACCGGAGAGAGGTCCGCGAGCGGATTCGTCCTGAAACGTCTTCGAAGCGAAACCCTTTTGACGAGAAAATAAAAGGCGACCTCAAAGACATTTTCGAACGGTGGCGAAGGGGGGAATAAACCTCCAAATGCTAGAAATGACGCGGTTCCCCGTTGACGATGTGAGATTTCTTCATGTATACTTAACCTAACCTTGAAGTGAATCTGGGTAGTCTTGCAGGCCGGAGGGATTGTTGGTGAGCGTCGACCTCAAAGAACTGAGAATGTATGATTATGACCTCAAGCCGGATGAAGACATAGTCGAGGCAGTCCGTGAAGGCAGTAGCGAAGCATTGGAATACCTGATCAATAAATATAAGAATTTCGTTCGTGCCAAGGCGCGATCCTATTTTTTGATAGGTGCTGATCGCGAAGATATCGTGCAGGAAGGCATGATAGGTTTATATAAATCTATCCGTGACTTTCGCGGCGACAAGCTGGCTTCTTTTAAAGCCTTTGCCGAACTTTGCATCACGAGACAGATCATTACGGCGATCAAGACCGCGACCCGCCAGAAACACATTCCTCTGAATTCCTACGTTTCATTGGACAAGCCCATCTATGATGAAGATTCCGATCGCACTCTGCTTGACGTCATAAGCGGTTCCCGGGTCACCGATCCGGAAGAACTGGTGATTAATCAGGAAGAATTTACAGGTCTCGAAGATAAGATGGGAGAAATTTTGAGCGACCTGGAGCGCAGAGTGCTTATGCTCTACCTCGACGGCCGGTCTTATCAGGAGATTGCAGTTGATCTTGATCGACATGTCAAGTCTATCGACAATGCCCTCCAACGTGTGAAACGCAAGCTCGAAAGATACTTGGAAGTTCGGGATCTATAAGAACGCCTTGCTGCAATTGCGGCGGGTGTTTTTCTTTTGTGCCGAATCAGGTTTAATATCCGCGCTCGCGGTCGATAATGATGATACTTCCAGCCTGCGGCATTCAGGCAAAAATAGCGGTGCTAAGAGAGTTTCTTCCTTGACACCCTATTACGGGTTGTGATAAAGTAGTTCAGGTAGCCCTAAAATGTCGCTTTCTTTCTGATGCGCAAAAAGGGCTGTACTCAGAAAAGCGTCTGTAGGAGGTGTACATCATGCGGGTTATCATCACATTAGCGTGCACAAATTGCAAACAAAGAAACTATGCATCCACTAAAAATAAGCGCAACAATCCCGACCGTATTGAGTTGAAGAAATATTGCAGATTTTGCAATGAACATACTGCTCATCGCGAGACCAGGTAGTTCTTTGGAGGTGTAGTTTGTGGCGTTCTTGGCTAGAATGAAACAAAGCTTCGGATCCACCTTTTCCTTCTTCACCGACAGTTGGTCAGAACTCAAAAAAGTCAAGTGGCCAAGCCGCAAAGAAATGATCACCTATACGCTCGTCGTTATCGGTACGGTAGCATTCGTTGCCATTTATTTTTTTGTGCTTGATCTTGGAATCACTGAGCTGCTGCGCCTTGTTTTTAAATAAACAGGACTATAGGTGAATTCGAACATGGAAAAAAGATGGTACGTCGTACATACCTATTCAGGGTATGAGAACAAAGTGAAAGCCAATTTAGAGAAGCGCGTTGAATCGATGGAAATGCAGGACAAGATCTTTCGGGTGCTTGTGCCGATGGAAGAGGAACTGGTAAACAAAGACGGGAAGAAGAAAACCGTCATGCGTAAAGTTTATCCGGGCTATGTCCTCGTGGAAATGATTCAAACTGACGATTCCTGGTACGTTGTCCGCAACACCCCGGGAGTTACAGGATTCGTGGGCTCTACTGGATCTGGCTCAAAACCGACTGCACTGCTTCCCGAAGAAGTGGAAGCCATCCTGAAGCATATGGGAATGGAAGAGCCGAAGCCGAAGATCGACTTCGAACTCAAGGAAACCGTACGCGTCAAGGTGGGACCTTTTGCAAACTTCGTCGGCTCGGTTGAAGAAATCGTGGCTGATAAAGGCAAGCTCAAGGTTCACGTCAACATGTTTGGTAGAGAAACCCCGCTTGAGTTGGATTTCAACCAGGTGGAAAAGCTATAATACGAGACAACCTAGGGTTTCTGCCAGGTCTATTCCTTGGGATAGACCTTCGTTAGTGGGAGGGCCGGTCGTTGACTGCGTCAGTTGTCAACTGCTCGCTATGCGCTCAAGGTCACCTGCCCGTCTAACCACACTAAGTGCAAGGAGGTGTCAAACATGGCAAAAAAGGTTATTAAAATCGTGAAGCTTCAAGTTCCTGCTGCGAAAGCAAATCCAGCGCCACCTATCGGTCCGGCTTTGGGTCAAGCAGGTGTGAACATCATGGCTTTCTGTAAAGAGTTTAACGCTCGTACTGCCGATCAAGCGGGTCTTATCATTCCGGTTGAAATCACAGTATTCGAAGACCGTTCCTTTACATTTATCACCAAAACGCCTCCGGCTGCAGTTCTTCTTCGCGTAGTTGCTGGTATCGAAAAAGGATCCGGCGAACCTAACAAAAAGAAAGTTGCAACTGTGAAGCGTGCGAAAGTTCGCGAAATCGCCGAGCAAAAAATGCCTGACCTGAACGCTGCGTCCGTAGAGGCTGCAATGCGCATGGTGGAAGGTACTGCTCGCAGCATGGGTATCATCATCGAAGATTAATTCCTTTTCGGGAATATGCGGCCTACATGAAAGTTTTTAGGGCGCTCGGTGGGAGGATTATCCGCTAATACCACTAAGGAGGACTCAATCAATGCCTAAACACGGTAAAAAATACCGCGAGGTTGCTCAGCTTGTCAACGCTGAAACCTTGTACGATCCGTCAGAAGCAATCGAGCTTGTTAAAAAAACGGCTCCTGCTAAATTTGACGAAACTGTCGATGTTGCAGTTCGTCTGGGCGTAGACCCAAGAAAACAAGACCAGGCTGTCCGCGGCGTCGTTGTACTTCCGCACGGAACTGGTAAAACAAAACGCGTACTCGTATTTGCCAAAGGCGAAAAAGTGAAAGAAGCGGAAGCGGCCGGCGCTGATTTTGTTGGCGATCAAGACATGATCAACAAAATTCAACAAGGCTGGTTCGAATTCGACGTTTGCGTAGCTACTCCGGATATGATGAGCGAAGTCGGTAAACTGGGCCGTATTCTCGGGGGTAAAGGTTTGATGCCGAACCCTAAAGCAGGTACAGTTACATTCGACGTAGCGAAAGCCGTTCAGGAGATCAAAGCCGGTAAAATCGAATACCGTCTCGACAAAGCGGGACAAATCCATGCTCCACTTGGTAAAGTATCGTTCGATGCCGACAAATTGAATGAAAACTTCAAAGCGTTGGTTGATGCACTTCTCAGAGCGAAGCCTGCAGCTGCTAAAGGGGTATACCTGAAAAGCATCGCAGTTTCATCGACTATGGGACCAAGCGTGCGCGTGAACCTGCAATCCTTCAGATAAGAATAAGCAATCCGGTTGACTTCTTGCGCCGGTCGTGCTAATCTATCTAAGGTCTTAAAAGTGAATATGCAAACCGTAGACAGTAGGTGCCTTCGGGCTTAATTTCCTACCGAGGTGTTATGATAAATGGAACGATTTCTTTGTACATCAGAGAATAGTGAACACATCATGCCTTCGTAGCGTCTACGAAGGCATTTCTTATTTATTGAGAAATGCTGATGGCCTACTGTTTGCGAACGTGGAAATACAAATGCTTAAGAAGTGAGGTGTACTATGGCAAACGCGAAAATTCTTGCAGAAAAAGAACAGGCAGTAGCTGAGGTGACTGAAAAGCTCAAAGGCAGCTCCTGCACAATCGTTACCGATTACCGCGGTTTGAACGTAGCTCAAGTAACTCAGCTGCGTAAATCCCTGCGCGAAGCCGGCATCGAATTCACAGTTCTTAAGAATACACTTGCCCGCCGCGCTACTGCAAATGCTGAGCTGAGCGAGCTTGATGAGTTCTTGACTGGTCCTACAGCGATTGCTTTCAGTAAAGACGATGTAGTAACTCCTGCTAAAATCTTGACTGAATTCGCTAAAAAGAATGACGCATTGAGCGTAAAAGCCGGCGTTGTCGAAGGCCGCGTCGTTGGTTACGATCAAATTAAAGCACTTGCGGATCTGCCTTCCAAAGAAGGTCTTCTCTCCATGTTGCTTAGCGTTCTTCAAGCTCCTGTCCGCAACTTTGCTCTTGCAGTTAAAGCAGTTGCAGAGAAAAAAGAAGCTGAAGGTCAAGCTTAATCCCGTTTTACAAAAACCAAATTTTAAGATGATAATGGAGGTTTAACCATGAGTAACGCACAAATCTTGGAAGCCATCAAAGGCATGACTATTTTGGAACTGAACGATCTGGTTAAAGCAATCGAAGAAGAATTCGGCGTAACTGCAGCAGCTCCTGTAGCTGTAGTAGCAGGCGGCGCAGCTGCAGTTGAAGAAGCTCAAACTGAGTTTGACGTAATCCTGACTAACGCTGGCGCTTCCAAAATCAACGTAATCAAAGTAGTTCGCGAAATCACCGGTCTTGGTCTGAAAGAAGCAAAAGACCTGGTTGACGGCGCTCCTAAGCCAATCAAAGAAAAAGTTGGCCAAGAAGAAGCGGAAGCTGTTAAAGCAAAACTTACAGAAGCTGGCGCTACTGTAGAAGTGAAGTAATAGCTGCTTTGCCAATCAAAACCTCTTGAAGCCGGGCTTCAAGAGGTTTTTTTACCAGATAGGAAAGCCGGGATAGCGCAAGGCGGGGGTTATCGGGTTTTCCTATTGGTAAAAGAGTAGGAGGGATATACCGACGTGTCCGAACATTATTATACGAAACGTCCCACGGTTCAGCATGATGTGCATACGATTGAAGAATGGCTCCGCGGACGGAAATTTACGTTTCAGACCGATGCGGGCGTCTTTTCAAAAAAAGACGTGGACTACGGAAGCAAGCATTTGATTGCAACGATGGACATAGCTGAGGACGCCAGAGTTCTCGATGTAGGCTGCGGGTACGGTCCG
The DNA here is from genome assembly GCF_057749925.1 of Paenibacillus sp. sgz302191. Classification (NCBI taxonomy): domain Bacteria; kingdom Bacillati; phylum Bacillota; class Bacilli; order Caryophanales; family Paenibacillaceae; genus Paenibacillus; species Paenibacillus sp. sgz302191. The sequence continues at coordinate 38,663 of NZ_JBYLHY010000037.1, read as the reverse complement.
ATCGGATTAGCCGCTGCAAGCTTGTGCCCCGAGGGACATGTTACGATGGTTGATATCAACGAGAGGGCTGTCGAGCTCGCGCGGGAAAATGCGAAGCGCAACGGCATTCATAATGTGTCCGTCCTGCAAAGTGATTTGCTGGAGCAGGTGAAGGAAGAGAAGTTCGATGTCATATTGACGAACCCGCCTATTCGCGCGGGCAAAGAAGTCGTGCACCGGATTTTCACGGATGCTTTTCAATGCCTGAAGGAAGGCGGCTCTTTATGGGTGGTCATTCAGAAAAAGCAGGGAGCGCCCTCGGCGATGGCGAAGCTCGAATCGATTTACGCAGAGGCGGTCGAGGTGTCCAAAGATAAAGGATATCGCATCATCAAAGCGACCAAAATGTAGGAAGCAATCATTGTTTTTGGGGCTTGGAATTTTGTTTGACTTGACAACTCAGATGTGGTATTATTAAAAAATGTCAGCATTAAGATGGGACACATGTCTTTAGTTAACAAAAATGTCAAGTATTTTTTCTCGCCTTTATGAATAAAATTTTAACCTGTAACGTATAATGTTGAAATTTTAGGCAACTCTAACAGGATGAGAAGAAATATCTGGAAAATCTTGTTGAACAACAGAGAAAAACCTCCATCCATACAGTCGCTTGATTCGGACGGGCTCCAACTTCGGAGGCGTCCTGAGTGTACGTCGGTAGAAGTTTTTCTTCTTTTCTTTTTTATTTATTGAGTAGACTTGAGGGGTGAATGAAAGTTGGCGGGACATCTTGTTCAATTTGGACGACGTAAACGCAGGACTTATGCACGGATTAATGAGGTGCTGGGCATTCCGAATCTGATTGAAATCCAGCAAAAATCGTATGAGTGGTTTTTGGAAGAGGGACTCAGAGAGATGTTTCAGGATATCTCCCCGATTCAGGATTTTACGGGTAATCTGGTGTTGGAGTTTATTGACTACAGCTTGGGCGAACCTAAGTATTCGGTTGACGAATCCAAAGAACGCGACGTAACTTATGCGGCGCCGTTAAGAGTCAAAGTCCGTTTGATCAATAAAGAAACCGGTGAGGTCAAGGAACAGGAAGTGTTCATGGGAGATTTCCCGATTATGACCGAGACGGGTACTTTCATTATCAACGGCGCGGAGCGCGTAATCGTCTCCCAGCTCGTTCGCTCTCCCAGTGTCTATTATAGCACGAAAGTGGATAAAAACGGCAAAAAAACTTACACCGCTACAGTTATTCCGAACCGGGGCGCGTGGTTGGAGCTGGAGACGGACGCGAAAGACATCATTTATGTGCGCATCGACCGTACTCGTAAAATCCCCGTTACCGTTCTGCTCAGAGCGTTAGGTTTCGGAACGGATGCAGAGATTCTGGATCTGCTGGGCGACGATGAATTCATTCGCAATACGCTGGATAAAGATAACACCGACTCCACGGATAAAGCGTTGATCGAAATTTACGAACGTTTGCGTCCGGGCGAGCCGCCTACATTGGATAACGCAAGAAGCCTGCTTGTTGCTCGATTCTTCGATCCGAAGCGTTATGATTTGGCGAACGTAGGCCGCTACAAAATCAATAAAAAACTGCACATCAAAAATAGACTGTTCAATCAGCGTTTGGCCGAAACTTTGGTGGACGCCGAGACCGGTGAAATTATTGCCGAAGCCGGGCAGCTGCTTGACCGCCGTACGCTCGATGAAGTGCTCCCTTATATCGAAAAAGGTGCGGGTTTCAGAGAATACTCCATTCCGAATGGCGTTACGGAAGCGGACAGCATTCCTGTTCAGTGCATCAACGTATATTCGCCGGTGGAAGACGGTAAAGTCGTGAAAGTAATTTCTAACGGTATTATTGATAAAACCGTTAAAAATATCACGCCTGCCGATATTATTTCGTCGATCAACTACTTCATTAACTTGCTGCACGGCATCGGCAACACGGACGATATCGACCACTTGGGCAACCGTCGTCTCCGTTCCGTGGGCGAGCTGCTGCAAAATCAGTTCCGCATCGGTCTCTCCCGTATGGAGCGCGTCGTTCGCGAGCGCATGTCCATTCAAGACGCTAACGTGATTACGCCGCAGGCTTTGATCAACATCCGGCCTGTGATCGCGTCGATTAAAGAGTTTTTCGGAAGCTCCCAGCTCTCGCAGTTTATGGACCAGACGAACCCGCTTGCCGAGCTGACGCACAAAAGACGTCTCTCCGCACTCGGACCCGGCGGTCTGACGAGAGAGCGCGCGGGCATGGAAGTCCGCGACGTGCATCACTCCCACTATGGGCGGATGTGTCCGATCGAGACCCCGGAGGGTCCGAACATCGGTTTGATCAACTCGTTGTCGACGTTTGCACGCATTAACGAGTATGGTTTTATCGAGGCTCCGTATCGTTGGGTTGATCCAAAGTCGGGTACCGTTACCGATCAGATCGCTTACCTTACGGCGGATGAAGAAGATAATTATGTTATCGCGCAGGCGAATGCGGAATTGACCGAAGAAGGCAAGTTCGTGGAAGAATCCATTATCGTTCGTTACAAAGACGATAACTTAACGCTTCCTGTCGAACGTGTCGACTACATGGACGTATCGCCGAAGCAGGTCGTTTCGGTTGCGACGGCGCTCATTCCGTTCTTGGAAAATGACGACTCCAACCGCGCCCTCATGGGTTCGAACATGCAGCGTCAGGCCGTTCCTCTCCTGATCCCCAAAGCTCCGCTCGTCGGTACCGGCATGGAGCATAAGGTTGCGAAAGACTCGGGAGTATGTATTGTATCCAAATTTGACGGAATTATCGAAAAAGCTGCTGCAAATGAAATTTGGCTTCGCCGTCAGGAAACAGTGGACGGTAAGTTGGTCAGCGGCAATATCGTCAAATATAAACTTCATAAATTCATGCGTTCCAACCAGGGGACGTGCATTAACCAGCGTCCGATCGTGAAAAAAGGACAGTTGGTTAAAGTCGGCGACATTCTTGCCGACGGACCGTCGACCGAGCAAGGCGAATTGGCGCTTGGCCGCAACGTTGTCGTAGCCTTCATGACTTGGGAAGGTTACAACTACGAGGATGCGATCCTGCTCAGCCAAAAGCTGGTGAAGGAAGACGTGTACACTTCGATTCATATCGAGGAATACGAGTCGGAAGCGCGCGATACGAAGCTCGGACCTGAAGAGATTACACGCGATATCCCGAACGTTGGGGAAGATGCGCTGAAAAATCTCGATGAGCGCGGAATCATTCGCGTCGGTGCAGAGATCGGCGCAGGCGACATTCTCGTAGGTAAAGTAACGCCAAAAGGGGTTACCGAATTGACTGCGGAAGAAAGATTGCTGCACGCCATTTTCGGTGAAAAAGCCCGTGAAGTCCGCGACACGTCCCTTCGCGTACCGCATGGTACGGACGGCATCGTTGTCGACGTAAAAGTGTTTACCCGTGAGAACGGCGACGAGCTGCCTCCTGGCGTAAACCAACTCGTTCGCGTCTACATCGCGCAAAAACGGAAAATTTCCGAAGGCGATAAAATGGCGGGACGCCACGGCAACAAAGGGGTAGTAGCCCGTATTCTTCCGGAAGAAGATATGCCGTTCCTGCCTGACGGCACACCGGTTGAAGTTGTACTGAACCCGCTGGGGGTTCCATCCCGTATGAATATCGGGCAGGTGCTCGAAGTTCACTTGGGTATGGCATCCAAGTATTTGGGCATTCATGCAGCTACTCCCGTATTCGACGGCGCGCGTGAATACGACGTTTTCGATACGATGGAAGAAGCAGGCATGCAGCGCAACGGCAAAACCATTTTGTACGATGGCCGTACAGGCGAGCCGTTTGAACGCGAAGTTACCGTCGGCGTCATGTACATGATCAAACTGGCGCACATGGTTGACGATAAAATCCACGCCCGTTCCACCGGTCCTTACTCGCTCGTTACCCAGCAGCCGCTGGGCGGTAAAGCGCAGTTCGGCGGACAGCGTTTCGGGGAGATGGAGGTTTGGGCGCTCGAAGCTTACGGAGCCGCTTATACCCTGCAAGAAATTCTCACCGTTAAGTCTGACGATGTCGTAGGCCGCGTGAAAACTTACGAATCCATCGTTAAAGGCGAAAACGTTCCAGAACCGGGCGTTCCGGAGTCGTTCAAAGTTTTGATCAAAGAGCTTCAAAGCTTGGGTATGGATGTGAAGATCCTGTCCGGCAACGAGGAAGAGATCGAAATGAAAGAAATGGATGACGACGACGAAGTCACTAGCGACAAATTGAACCTGAATTTAGAGGGTACCGAACTTGGGGTCGAATAATCTTTAGAGCAATAGATCGAGCATGATTCACTGCATAGTAAGGTTTAAATTCTTAAAGGAGGGTTGCTCCTTGATGGACGTTAACAACTTCGAGTTTATGAAAATCGGCTTGGCATCGCCCGAAAAAATACGCTCATGGTCCCGTGGGGAAGTAAAAAAACCGGAAACAATCAACTACAGAACCTTAAAACCGGAGAAGGAAGGCCTCTTCTGCGAAAAAATCTTCGGGCCAACCAAAGATTGGGAATGTCATTGCGGTAAATACAAGCGCGTCCGTTATAAAGGCGTAGTCTGTGACCGATGCGGCGTAGAAGTAACCCGTCAAAAGGTTCGCCGCGAGCGCATGGGCCATATCGAACTTGCTGCTCCTGTTTCCCACATCTGGTATTTTAAGGGAATTCCGAGCCGAATGGGGCTAGCTCTGGATATGTCTCCAAGATCGTTGGAGGAGATCATTTACTTTGCTTCCTATGTGGTTACGGATCCAGGCGATACGCCTCTTGAGAAAAAACAGCTGCTGTCGGAAAAAGAATACCGCAGTTACCGTGAAAAATACGGGTATGCGTTCCAGGCCGGCATGGGCGCGGAAGCCGTGAAAAAGCTGCTGCAGGATATCGACATCGACCGCGAAGTCGAGATGCTGAAGGAAGAGCTGAAAACGGCTCAAGGCCAACGCCGCAACCGTGCGATTAAGCGTTTGGAAGTTATGGAAGCATTCCGCAATTCCAAAAATATGCCGGAGTGGATGGTTCTTGACGTCCTTCCGGTCATCCCGCCTGAGCTTCGCCCGATGGTACAGCTCGATGGCGGACGCTTTGCGACTTCCGACTTGAACGATCTGTACCGCCGCGTCATTAACCGCAACAACCGTTTGAAAAGATTGCTCGATCTCGGCGCGCCGGACATTATCGTGCAAAACGAAAAACGGATGCTTCAGGAAGCGGTTGACGCATTGATCGACAACGGCCGCCGCGGCCGTCCGGTTACAGGTCCCGGCAACCGTCCTTTGAAATCGCTCAGCCATATGCTGAAAGGGAAACAAGGCCGTTTCCGTCAAAACTTGCTCGGTAAACGCGTTGATTACTCCGGCCGTTCCGTTATCGTCGTAGGCCCTAACCTGAAGATGTACCAATGCGGTCTTCCTAAGGAAATGGCACTTGAACTGTTCAAGCCTTTCGTCATGAAAGAGCTTGTGAATAAAGGGTTGGCTCATAACATCAAGAGCGCCAAACGCAAGGTTGAGCGTGTAAGTCCTGATGTTTGGGACGTACTCGAAGAAGTTATTAAGGAGCATCCGGTTCTGCTGAACCGTGCCCCCACGCTGCATAGACTCGGGATTCAGGCGTTCGAGCCGATTCTCGTCGAAGGCCGCGCCATCAAGCTGCATCCGCTCGTATGTACGGCTTACAACGCCGACTTCGACGGTGACCAGATGGCCGTTCACGTACCGTTGTCGTCCGAAGCGCAAGCCGAAGCCCGGGTGCTGATGCTCGCATCGGGCAACATTTTGAACCCGAAAGACGGCAAGCCGGTCGTTACGCCTTCTCAGGACATGGTCCTTGGAAGCTTCTATTTGACGACGGACAACAAATTTGCCAAAGGCGCCGGCGCTATTATCAGAACCGTACATGAGGCGGTTTCGTCTTACCAATCCGGCAAGTCAGCTTTGCACGCCCGCGTGGCCATTCCGGCCAAAGCGCTGAACAAAGCAAGTTTCACAGAGAGCCAACAGAACGCCATGCTGATCACAACGATCGGGAAGATCATTTTCAACGAAATTTTCCCGAGCGATTTCCCTTTCATCAACGAGCCGACGAAAACGAATCTGCTGAACGGTATTCCGGATTCGCACTTTGTTTTTGATAAAGGCGCCGATCTGAGGGCGATCATGCTGGAGCGTGATGAGAACAAAGCGGTAGGCAAAGAGTATCTGGGATCGATCATTGCCGAATGTTTCCGTAAGTACCATACGACGCAAACTTCGATCATTCTGGATAAAATCAAGGAGCTCGGCTTTACGTACTCCACTAAAGCGGGGATTACCGTAGCCGTATCCGACGTTGTCGTTCCAACTGAAAAAGAAGGAATCCTCAAAGAATGCGAAGAGAAAGTCCGCGTAGTTACGAACCAATACCGCCGCGGCTTGATCACCGATGAAGAGCGCTATGACCGCGTTATCGCGATCTGGAGCAAAGCGAAGGATGAAATCACGGAAATTTTGATGAAATCCCTCGATAAATACAATTCCATCAACATGATGGTGGAATCCAAAGCCCGGGGTAACAAATCGCAGATTACCCAGTTGGGCGGTATGCGGGGGCTGATGGCCAACCCGTCCGGTAAAATCATGGAGTTGCCGATCAAATCGAACTTCCGTGAAGGTCTGACCATCCTGGAGTACTTTATTTCTACGCACGGTGCCCGTAAAGGTCTTGCCGATACGGCGCTTCGTACAGCCGACTCCGGTTACTTGACCCGCCGTCTCGTCGACGTCGCGCAGGACGTTATCGTCCGCGATGAAGATTGCGGCACGGATAAAGGCTTTATGGTCAGCAAAATTCAAGACGGCAAAGAGGTTATCGAAGACCTCTACGACCGTATTGAAGGACGCTACGCGTTTGAAACTTTGCGTCATCCTGAGACCGGCGAAGTCATTGTTCAGCGCAATGAGCTTATTGAAGCCAACATTGCCGACGCTATCATCGCGGCCGGAATCGAGAGGCTGCAAATCCGTTCCGTATTGAGCTGCCGCTCGCGCCATGGCGTATGTAAAAAATGCTACGGCCGCAACCTGGCGACAGGCCAGCACGTCGAGATCGGGGAAGCTGTCGGCATCATCGCCGCTCAATCGATCGGCGAGCCGGGAACACAGCTCACGATGCGTACGTTCCATACCGGGGGCGTTGCCGGAGACGACATTACGCAAGGTTTGCCGCGTATTCAAGAGCTCTTCGAAGCCCGGAATCCGAAAGGCCAAGCGATTATCACGGAAATCGATGGCATCGTGAAAGAAATCCGCGAAGCCAAAGACCGCCGCGAAATCGAGGTTCAGGGCGAAGCGGAGTCCAAGGTTTACGCTGTGCCTTACGGCTCCCGTATCCGCGTATCCGTTAACCAGCATATCGAAGCAGGGGATGAGCTGACAGACGGCTCCATCGACCCTAAAGATATGTTGCGTATCAAAGGTATCCGCGGTGTGCAGAACTACATTTTGCAAGAAGTACAACGCGTTTACCGTAACCAAGGGGTAGAAATCAACGATAAGCATATTGAAGTGATGGTTCGTCAAATGCTGCGCAAAATCCGCATCGTTGACGCCGGAGACACGACGCTGCTGCCAGGTTCCTTCGTAGACATTCACGAATATGAAGAAGCCAACAAAGTGGCCCTGTTTGCAGGCAACGAACCGGCTGTCGCGAGACCCATCCTGCTCGGTATTACCAAAGCGTCCCTGGAGACGGACTCCTTCTTGTCCGCGGCATCTTTCCAGGAGACTACACGCGTCTTGACGGATGCGGCTATTAAAGGCAAGGTTGACCAGCTCCTCGGTCTGAAAGAGAACGTCATTATCGGCAAGCTGATTCCGGCTGGAACCGGTATGCCTCGTTATCGGAACATCCGCATCACGGATCCGAATGAGGAGCTCTTGCAGGACGAAGATTTGGAAAAAGAGACGGTTGCTGTCGAATAAATGTTGAAAAAAGCGATGCGGGAAAGCCGTTTGAATGAGCGGACTTTCCCGTGTGCTTTGTCAAAAATAAAGATTTTGTAATGTGCAAGTATAATCTTGACACTGCATGATCGAGATGCTAATATATCGTAGTGTGCCTAAGTTACTATGCTTTCCTGCGCTTTGGAGGATGACGTTCATGTCTTATGATAAAGTCAAACAGGCGAAGAATGTAAGTGTAGGTACGAAGAAAGCGACGAAGACGGTTGAGCAAGGCAAAGCCGTCGAAGTGTTTGTCGCCAAAGATGCAGATCCGCGATTGACGATAAAACTGGTAAGCCTCTGTAAAAAGATGGATGTGCCCGTAACCTACGTTGATTCTATGAAAATGCTAGGTAAAGCATGTGGAATTGAAGTTGGAGCTGCGGTAGCAGCTGTTGTGAATGAATAGGTATATGAATGTTTTTGTTGCTGGATAGAAACATGAAGATTCTTGGGAATCTGTTTGCAGTCCTCGGCAAAAACTTTTCCTTTGCTCATTTACGACTCGCCTGGATCTGTGGGCTTGCAAAAAGCTGTAGTTATTTTCATGAAAGTAGGGAGGAGGTGGCGATATGCCAACAATTAACCAATTAGTACGTAAAGGCCGTGAAGCAAAGGTGGATAAATCCAAATCCCCGGCTTTGCAAAAAGGATTCAACGCTTTGAAAAGAGAGTCGACGGATTTGAGCGCGCCTCAAAAACGCGGTGTCTGCACTCGTGTAGGTACAATGACTCCTAAGAAGCCGAACTCCGCACTTCGTAAATATGCTCGTGTTCGCTTGACGAACCGCGTAGAGGTGACTGCTTACATTCCAGGTATCGGTCACAACCTGCAAGAGCATAGCGTTGTATTGATCCGTGGGGGCAGGGTTAAAGACCTTCCAGGGGTACGTTACCACATCGTGCGTGGCGCTTTGGATACAGCGGGTGTTAACAACCGTAAGCAAGCCCGTTCCAAATACGGTGCTAAACGTCCGAAAGTTAAAAAGTAAGCAATTGATTTCAAGGATGATTTTTTCGAGAAAGGGGGATAACTATGCCTCGTAAAGGTCCAGTTACTCGCAGAGATGTATTGCCAGATCCGATTTACAATAGCAAGCTTGTTACTCGTCTCATCAATCGCATCATGATTGACGGAAAAAGAGGGGTGGCACAGTCCATTTTATACAATGCTTTTAACCTTGTGAAAGACCGCACGGGTAAAGAACCGATGGAAGTGTTCGAGCAAGCAATCAAGAACATCATGCCGGTTTTGGAAGTAAAAGCACGCCGTGTGGGTGGAGCTAACTACCAAGTGCCGATCGAAGTTAAGCCTGAGCGCCGTACGACTTTAGGCTTGCGTTGGTTGGTGAACTACTCCCGTCTTCGCGGTGAGAAGACGATGGAAGAAAGATTGGCTTTTGAAATTATCGACGCTAGCAACAACACGGGTTCTTCCGTTAAGAAACGTGAAGATACGCACAAAATGGCTGAAGCAAACAAAGCGTTTGCTCACTATCGTTGGTAGAATAAAGATTCAAATACAGAAAGGAGACATACCGACCTATGGCTAGAGAGTTCTCCTTAAAAAACACACGCAATATCGGGATCATGGCTCATATTGACGCTGGTAAAACGACTACGACAGAGCGCATTTTGTACTACACGGGCCGAGTTCACAAAATCGGAGAAGTGCACGAAGGTGCCGCTACGATGGACTGGATGGAGCAAGAGCAGGAGCGCGGAATCACGATTACTTCCGCCGCTACGACTGCGCAATGGGCTGGTCACCGCATCAATATCATCGATACCCCGGGACACGTTGACTTTACTGTTGAAGTAGAGCGTTCCCTTCGTGTGTTGGATGGAGCAGTTGGCGTTTTCAGTGCGAAAGAAGGCGTTGAACCGCAATCGGAAACAGTTTGGAGACAAGCTGACCGTTACGGCGTTCCTCGGATCGCGTACGTAAACAAAATGGATATTATCGGAGCCGATTACCTGGCCGTCGTTGATTCCATGCGCCTTAAGCTTGGTGCAAATGCAGTTGCTATTCAACTTCCGATCGGTGCTGAGAATGATTTCAAAGGCATCATCGACTTGGTTGACGAAGTGGCGTATATGTACAAAGACGATCTTGGCAAGGATATCGAGAAAGTGGAAATCCCAGCTGAGTTCAAAGATAAAGTTGCAGAACTGAGATTGGAACTGGTAGAGAAAGTTGCTGAGCTTGATGAAGAGCTTACAATGAAATATCTCGAAGGTGAAGAACTTACTGTAGCTGAAATTAAAGCAGCACTCCGCAAAGGTGTCTGCGAAGTTAAGATTTTCCCGGTTATCTGCGGATCTTCTTACAGAAACAAAGGCGTTCAATTGATGCTGGATGCGGTTATTGATTATCTTCCTGCTCCAGTTGACGTACCTGACATTAAAGGCGTACTTGACGATGGTACTGAAGTGATTCGCAAATCTGCTGACGACCAACCGTTCTCAGCGCTTGCATTCAAAATCATGACAGACCCGTTCGTGGGCCGACTCACTTTCTTCCGCGTGTACTCCGGCGTATTGAGCTCCGGTTCTTACGTTCTGAATGCAACGAAAGGCAAACGCGAGCGCGTTGGCCGTATCCTGCAAATGCATGCTAACAGCCGTCAAGAAATCAGCGAAGTTTACTCCGGTGATATCGCGGCAGCGGTTGGCTTGAAAGATACGACTACGGGCGACACGCTTTGCGATGAGAAAAACCCGGTTATTCTTGAGTCCATGAACTTCCCTGAGCCGGTTATCCAGCTTGCTGTTGAACCGAAAACGAAGGCTGACCAAGATAAAATGGGTATCGCTCTGCAAAAGCTTGCCGAGGAAGATCCTACTTTCCGCGCTCACACAGACGAAGAAACAGGACAAACGATTATCGCAGGTATGGGTGAGCTTCACCTTGAGATTCTCGTTGACCGTATGCTTCGCGAGTTCAAAGTGGAAACCAACGTAGGTAAACCGCAGGTTGCTTACCGTGAAACTTTCCGCGCTGCAGCTAAAGTGGAAGGTAAGTTCGTTCGCCAATCCGGTGGCCGTGGTCAATACGGACATTGTTGGGTTGAATTTGCACCACAAGAAGCTGGGGCAGGATTCTTATTCGAAAGCAAGATCGTGGGCGGATCGATTCCTAGAGAATATATCGCTCCGATTCAAGCGGGTATCGAAGAGTCCATGAAGAACGGGGTTCTCGCAGGATTCCCACTCGTGGATATCAAAGCTACTGTTGTCGACGGTTCCTACCATGATGTTGACTCCAATGAAATGGCGTTCAAAATCGCGGGTTCCATGGCACTTAAAGCTGCCAAAGACAAATGTAAGCCGGTTCTTCTTGAGCCAATCATGAAAGTGGAAGTTACTGTGCCTGAAGAGTACATGGGCGATGTTATGGGCGACCTTAACTCCCGCCGCGGACGTATCGAAGGTATGGATAACCGCCATGGCGCTCAAATCATCCGTGCCAAAGTGCCTCTGTCCGAAATGTTTGGATACTCCACAACACTTCGCTCCAGAACACAAGGCCGTGGTGTTTACTCCATGGAAATTTCCCACTATGAAGAAGTACCTAAATCCATTGCTGAAGAAATTATCGCAAAGGGTAAAGGCGCTTAATATAAACTAATAGTTACTCTAAGGAGGAATCGTTTGAAATGGCAAAGGCTAAATTTGAACGTAACAAACCGCATGTTAACATCGGTACTATCGGTCACGTTGACCATGGTAAAACAACTTTGACTGCTGCTATTACAACTGTACTTTCCAAAAGATACGGTGGAGCTGCAGTAGCATTCGACCAAATCGATAAAGCACCAGAAGAGCGCGAGCGCGGTATCACAATCTCCACAGCTCACGTTGAATATGAAACACCTAACCGCCACTATGCGCACGTTGACTGCCCAGGCCATGCTGACTATGTTAAAAACATGATCACTGGTGCTGCACAAATGGACGGAGCGATCCTGGTTGTATCCGCAGCTGACGGTCCTATGCCGCAAACTCGCGAACACATCCTGCTCTCCCGCCAAGTAGGCGTTCCTTACATCGTCGTATTCTTGAACAAATGCGACATGGTTGAAGATGATGAGTTGCTTGAACTGGTTGAGATGGAAGTTCGCGACCTGCTGAACGAGTACGAGTTCCCAGGCGATGACACTCCAATCATCCGTGGTGCAGCTCGTGAAGCTCTTCAAAATCCGGATGGTCCTTGGGCTGATAAAATCATCGAGTTGTTTGAGCAAGTTGATACTTACATCCCAACTCCAGAGCGCGACACTGACAAGCCTTTCCTTATGCCGGTTGAGGACGTATTCTCCATCACAGGCCGCGGAACAGTTGCTACAGGCCGTGTAGAGCGTGGTACTGTTAAAGTACAAGACGAAGTTGAAATCGTAGGTATCGCTGAAGAAACTCGCAAATGCATCGTAACAGGCGTAGAGATGTTCCGCAAATTGCTTGACTCCGCTCAAGCTGGCGACAACATTGGAGCTCTGCTTCGCGGTGTAGACCGTAAAGATATCGAGCGTGGACAAGTTCTTGCAAAACCAGGTTCAGTTAAGCCTCACACGAACTTTTCTGCTCAAATCTACGTTCTGACTAAAGAAGAGGGTGGCCGTCATAAGCCTTTCTTCACAGGCTACCGTCCACAATTCTATTTCCGTACAACAGACGTAACTGGTATCATCAACCTTCCAGAAGGTACTGAGATGGTTATGCCTGGCGACAACATCACTGTTACTGTAGAACTGATCTCCCCAATCGCTATCGAAGAAGGTACTCGTTTCGCGATTCGTGAAGGCGGACGTACAGTTGGTGCGGGCGCGGTTGCTACAATCCAAAAATAATTGTTTCACCATAAAGAGCGCTCTCCGCTTAGGCGGGGGGCGTTTTTTGCGTAAGTGCCAGTTAGTTGCGGCCTTCGTACAGGCCCTAGTTGCGTGCCAAGCTGCTTCCGTACTTGCTGCAAAATCGGCAGCTAGCAACAAGTCCCGGGCTTCCCATCGTTTTAATGATGGGGTCATTTCATTTTTTTTGACTTGCGACATGGCTGCCAGAAAACCCCCACGTTAGAGGGAATAGCCATAAACTGCCCGCCGGGCGAAGAAAACCTGCAAAAATACATGAATTTGCGTCCTTGATCACTGGCCGCGAACAATTCCTGCAAAAGTGCAGGCTTTTCACCGAACACATGGACTCCGGTTCACTTTCAGTGAAAATTCCTGCACATTTGCAGGTTTCTCTCTAGCGGGCTGTCTCTTGCCCAGTGATGCAGTTCCTCGACCTACACCAGGAGAGGCGCGCGTTCGAAAAAAGCGGCTGTTCTCTAAATTAGCCCCCCAGTGGTTCCACTAACACTCACAGAGTGTTTGCGACTTTCTAGTGCAGCCTGCAAAAGTACAGGCTTACACCAGCAAAATTTCGCTTGTTTCTTCTATAATATAATGAAGAAAGACACAGAAAGCTCGCTTTTTAAACTTTTTGTGATATTCGCTGAGATTTTTGTTGCTTTTCATTTTCAGATTTTATATAATATTAAACGTTGGTCTGTGACGTTGCGATGATGTGAGAGGTTGCCGACACACCCGGCCCCTTTGCCATGGGGCAGGTTGCCGGAGAATTTTCACGGAGTATGTCCGATACTAAATTGGGCGATAGAAGGAGGGACTTATATGGCAAAGCAAAAAATTCGTATCCGTTTGAAAGCTTATGATCACAGAATTATCGATCAATCGGCTGAGAAAATCGTGGAAACTGCCAAGCGTTCCGGTGCAGGTGTATCCGGTCCGATTCCGCTTCCTACAGAGAAGCAAATCATCACGATTCTTCGTGCGGTGCACAAGTACAAGGATTCGCGCGAGCAATTCGAAATGCGTACGCATAAGCGTCTTATCGATATTGTGAATCCAACGCCACAAACAGTTGATGCTTTGATGAGACTGGACTTGCCGTCTGGTGTAGACATCGAGATCAAACTGTAAAACAATTATAGAACAAACGTTTAGGAAGGAAAAGAGGTGTCAACGATGAAAGGTATCTTAGGAAAAAAACTTGGGATGACACAAGTGTTTACTCCGGAAGGCAATGTAGTGCCGGTAACTGTCATTCAAGCGGGACCATGTGTGGTTCTTCAAAAGAAAGATGTGGATAACGACGGATATGAGTCGATCCAAATCGGTTTTGATGATAAAAAAGCAAGCAGAGTCATTAAGCCAGAGCTCGGCCATGCGAAAAAAGCAGGGGCAGCACCTAAGCGCTACGTTAAAGAAATTCGCGGCGTTCAGTTGGCTGATTACGAAGTTGGCCAGGAATTGAAGGCAGATCTGTTCGCAGAAGGCGAATTCGTTGATGTAACAGGTACTTCCAAAGGTAAAGGGTTCCAAGGTAACATCAAAAGACATAACCAATCCAGAGGGCCAATGGCTCACGGCTCCCGCTATCACCGCGGACCAGGTTCCATGGGTTCCATTCAAGCCAACCGTGTTCCTAAAGGTAAAAACCTGCCAGGACATATGGGTAACGAAACCGTAACTTTGCAAAATCTGCAAATCATTAAAGTGGATGCTGAGCGCAATGTGCTGCTTGTTAAAGGTTCCATTCCAGGCCCTACTAACAGCTACGTAAGCGTGAAATCCGCTGTTAAAAAGTAAGAAAGGAGGAAGACTGATGCCAAAAGTAGCTTTATATAACGTAACAGGTGCTCAAGTTGGTGAAATCGAGCTGTCTGATGTTGTTTTCGGAATTGAGCCTCACGTTCATGCGATTCATGAAGCTGTTCTTTTACAGCAGGCTGCTGTTCGTCAAGGTACTCACAAAACAAAAGGCCGTTCTGAAGTGCGCGGCGGCGGACGTAAACCTTGGAAGCAAAAAGGTACAGGTCGTGCCCGTCAAGGTAGTATCCGTGCTCCGCAATGGAAAGGCGGCGGTACCGTTTTTGGTCCGACACCTCGCAGCTACGGTTACAAACTGCCTAAAAAAGTTCGTCGTTTGGCGATTAAATCCGCTTTGTCTTCGAAAGTGATCGATAACGGATTGATTGTACTTGATCAACTTCAATTGAATGCTCCTAAGACGAAAGAGTTCGCAGCTATTTTGAATAACCTGAAAGTGGATAGAAAAGTGCTCGTAGTTGGTCTTGAAAGTGACTCCAACGCAGCTCTTTCCGCTCGTAACATCCCAGGTGTAAAATTTGTTGCTGCTGATGGAATTAGCGTTCTGGATGTCATGCTGCATGACAAGCTGATCATTACAAAAGACGCTGTACAGAAAGTAGAGGAGGTGCTTGCACAATGAAAAATCCACGCGACATTATCAAGCGCCCGATCATCACTGAACGTACAAGCGAACTGATGGCTAACAAAAAGTACGCTTTTGAAGTCGATATTCGCGCTAACAAAACGGAAATCAAACAAGCTATCGAAGCTATTTTCAAAGTTAAAGTTACGAATGTTAACACACTCAGAATGCCAGCCAAGCCAAAACGTTACGGCCGTCACTTCGGCTACACTTCCGAATGGAAGAAAGCTATCGTGTCCCTGAGCGCGGAAAGCAAAGAACTGGAATTCTTCGAAACGGTATAACACATTTTTTGAAGTAAGGAGGGAATCGGAGTGCCGATTAAAAAATATAAACCAACGTCCCCGGCTAGACGTGCTATGTCGGTTTCTACTTTTGAAGAAATCACCACATCTACACCGGAGAAGTCCTTGCTGTCTCCTTTGAGCAAAACAGCTGGACGGAACAACCAAGGTAAAATTACGGTTCGTCACCACGGCGGCGGCCACAAGCGTAAATACCGGATTATCGATTTCAAACGTACCAAAGACGGAATACCAGGACGCGTTGCTACAATTGAGTACGATCCTAACCGTTCCGCTAACATCGCTTTGATCAACTACGCAGACGGTGAGAAAAGATACATTCTCGCTCCTAAAGGTCTTAAAGTGGGAGATCAAATCGTATCCGGACCGCAATCCGACATTAAAATAGGTAACGCTCTTCCACTGGAAAACATTCCGGTCGGTACAGTTATCCACAACATTGAATTGAAGCCTGGCAAAGGCGGACAAATGGTTCGCGCAGCTGGAACTGAAGCTCAATTGCTGGGTAAAGAAGAGCAATATGCAACAGTTCGTCTTTCTTCCGGCGAAGTTCGCAAAGTGCTTAAAGTTTGCCGCGCGACAATCGGATCTGTAGGCAACGAAGATCATGAGCTTGTCAAAATCGGTAAAGCCGGTCGTAACCGTTGGAAAGGCAATCGTCCTCAAGTCCGCGGGGTTGTTATGAACCCTAACGATCACCCACACGGTGGTGGTGAAGGACGCGCGCCAATCGGACGTAAATCGCCTATGTCTCCATGGGGCAAACCTACGCTCGGTTACAAAACTCGTAAAAAAGGTAAAGCATCCGATAAATACATCGTGCGCCGTCGTACGAAGTAATCCTGGATATTTCAATATTCGTGAGGTTCAAGGAAGGGAGGAACACCCATGGGTCGCAGCTTAAAGAAAGGTCCATTTATCGATGGATACTTGCTGAAAAAAGTAGAAGACTTGAACGCTTCCAGCAAGAAAGTAGTTGTTAAAACTTGGTCCCGTCGCTCTACGATTTTCCCGCAATTCGTAGGCCACACTTTCGGAGTGTACGATGGAAGAAAACACGTGCCTGTGTATGTAACTGAAGACATGGTAGGACATAAGCTTGGTGAGTTCGCGCCAACTCGTACTTACAAAGGTCACGACGACGATAAGAAAACAGGCAAACGCTAATCGCATTTTTAACCGAGAGGAGGTACTACCATGCAAGCTAAAGCAGTTCTTAATCATGCTCGGATTGCTCCTCGTAAAGCACAACTCGTTGTTGACTTGATTCGGGGAAAAGCGGTAGGTGAGGCGATTGCGATTCTGCGTCACACACCTAAAGCAGCTTCTCCAATTCTGGAGAAACTTCTGAACTCCGCTATTGCCAATGCAGAGCACAACTATTCGTTAGATCCGAATAAATTAGTGGTTACTCAAGCGTTTGTGAACCAAGGACCGACAATGAAAAGGTTCCAACAACGTGCGATGGGCCGCGCAAGTGCAATCAGAAAACGTACCAGCCACATTACATTAGTGGTATCTGAGAAATAAGGAGGGATAACGTGTGGGTCAGAAAGTAAACCCGGTAGGTCTTAGAATCGGAATTATTCGCGATTGGGAGTCCAAATGGTTCGCAGAAAAAGATTTCGGAACTCTGCTGCTTGAAGACGTCAAAATTCGCGAATACTTGAAAAATAAATTAAAAGATTCTGCAGTATCCCACATCGATATCGAGCGCGCGGCTAACCGTGTGAACGTAACGATTCATACTGCGAAACCAGGCATGGTTATCGGTAAAGGCGGAGCTGAAGTTGAAGTTATCCGCAACTACATCGCTGCTCTGTCCGGTAAAAAAGTTCACATCAACATCTCTGAAATCAAAAACCCTGAGCTGGACGCAATTCTTGTTGCAGAAAGCATCGCTCAACAATTGGAGCGCCGCGTTTCATTCCGTCGTGCAATGAAACAAGCTATCCAAAGAACAATGAGATCCGGGGCAAAAGGAATTAAAGTTGCAACTAGCGGACGTCTTGGCGGCGCTGAGATCGCCCGTACGGAAGGATATAGCGAAGGAACAGTTCCACTTCATACGCTTCGCGCGGATATCGATTACGGTACTGCAGAAGCACACACTACTTACGGACGTATCGGTGTGAAAGTATGGATTTATCGTGGAGAAGTTCTTCCGACAGCTAAGAAAAAGGCTCAGCCGGAAGGAGGAAATTAAATCATGTTAGTACCTAAACGTGTAAAACACCGTAAGGAACACCGTGGTAACATGAAAGGTCGCGCTAAAGGCGGTACGGAAGTTGCCTTTGGCGAATACGGCTTGCAAGCGATGGAACCGGCTTGGGTAACCAACCGTCAAATCGAATCTGCGCGTATTGCGATGACACGTTACATCAAACGTGGCGGTAAAGTATGGATCAAAATTTTCCCAGCAAAACCAATTACGCAAAAACCGCTTGAAGTTCGGATGGGTAGCGGTAAAGGTAACGTGGAAAAATGGGTTTCCGTTGTTAAACCGGGCAAAATTTTGTTTGAACTTGCTGGTGTAAGCGAAGAAGTCGCTCGCGAAGCGATGCGTCTTGCTGCTCACAAGCTTCCAATCAAAACGAAGTTCGTGAAAAGAGATGAAGTAGGTGGTGAAGCAAATGAAGGCTAGTGAATTCCGCAACTTAACCACTGCTGAGATCGAGCAAAAAGTCAATGGTTTTAAAGAAGAACTCTTTAACCTCCGTTTTCAACTAGCTACAGGTCAATTGGACAACCCGACTCAAATTCGCGATTTGCGCAAAGAGATCGCTCGTGCCAAGACTGTTTTGCGTGAAAGAGAATTGGGGATTGGCTAACCAAATCTAGAAAGGAGGGCTTCGTAAATGGCTGAACGCAATGAGCGTAAAGTGCAGATCGGTAAAGTCGTCAGCGATAAAATGGATAAAACCATCGTTGTTGCTGTTGAAACTTACAAAAAACATGATCTCTATCACAAGAGAATCAAATATACGAAAAAATTCAAAGCTCACGACGAAAACAATCAAGCTAAAATTGGCGACGTCGTGAAAATCATGGAAACTAGACCGATTTCCAAAGACAAACGTTGGAGACTGGTTGAAATCGTGGAAGAAGCAGTAATTATTTAAACATTTCAGGCATGAACCCCGAAAGGAGGGACTACGATGATTCAACCATTTACTCGTTTGGCGGTTGCTGACAACTCGGGCGCTAAGCAATTGATGTGTATCCGCGTTTTGGGTGGTACAGGTCGTCGCGTAGGTCATATTGGTGATTTGATCATCTGTTCTGTAAAAGAAGCAACACCAGGCGGCGTTGTCAAAAAAGGCGATGTTGTTAAAGCAGTTATCGTTCGTACGAAGAGCGGTGCTCGCCGTAAAGACGGATCATACATCTCTTTTGACGAGAACGCAGCTGTTATCGTGAAAGAAGATAAAAGCCCGCGCGGAACTCGTATTTTTGGACCGGTTGCTCGCGAACTTCGTGACAAAGACTTCATGAAGATCGTATCCTTGGCTCCAGAAGTTATCTAATAAAGCGTTTTGAAGTATGCTTTCAGGAGGTGTAGAACACAATGCCAAGAACCAAAAAGAGACTTGAGTCTCATAACAATAAACTGCACGTGAAAAAAGACGATACGGTTTTTGTAATTACCGGTAAAGACAAAGGTAAAAAGGGCCGCGTTATCGCTGCTTACCCTCGTGAAAACCGTGTATTGGTCGAAGGTGTCAACATGGTTAAAAAACATGCGAAGCCTACCCAACAAAATCCGCAAGGCGGCATCTTGAATCAAGAAGCTCCAATCCACGTTTCCAACGTGATGCTGATTGATCCTAAGAGCGGCAAACCTACTCGCGTAGGTTACAAAGTTTTAGAGAACGGAACAAAAGTTCGCGTAGCGAAAAAATCCGGTGAAGTCATCGACTAATGCCAAAAGCACGGAAAGGAGGCAACTGAAACATGTCAGCAAGAATGAAAGATCGTTATTTGAATGAAATTACGCCTGCGCTGATTCAAAAGTTCAACTACACAACAGTTATGCAAGTACCTAAGATCGAGAAAGTCGTTATCAACATGGGTGTTGGTGAAGCTGTATCGAACTCCAAAGTACTGGATACCGCTGTAGAAGATCTGCAAAAAATCGCAGGACAAAAACCGGTTGTAACGAGAGCGAAAAAATCCATTGCGGGTTTCAAGCTTCGTGAAAATATGCCGATCGGCGTGAAAGTGACACTGCGCGGCGAGCGTATGTATCACTTCTTGGATAAACTCTTCAACGTTGCGCTTCCTCGCGTACGTGACTTCCGTGGTATTTCCAACAAGGCTTTTGACGGCCGCGGCAACTACACACTGGGTCTGAAAGAGCAACTGATCTTCCCAGAGATCGAGTATGATAAAATTGATAAAGTTCGTGGTATGGATATCGTTATCGTAACGACAGCTAAGTCCGACGAAGAAGCTCGCGAGCTTTTAACCCAACTCGGCGCTCCTTTCGTTAAATAGGTTACCAATTGTACCTATCAGGAGGTGGAATATTAAGTGGCAAAAACTTCGATGAAAATCAAGCAGCAACGCGCTCCGAAGTTTAAAGTTCAAGCATACACACGCTGCGAGCGCTGCGGTCGTCCGCATTCCGTGCTTCGCAAGTTTAAAATTTGCAGAATTTGTTTCCGTGAATTAGCTTACAAAGGTCAGATTCCAGGTGTGAAAAAAGCAAGCTGGTAATCAGCCTATTTTCGGGAAGGAGGTTTACACAAATGGTCATGTCAGATCCAATTGCAGATATGCTAACACGCATCCGTAACGCAAATATCGTTCGTCATGAAACAGTTGAAATCCCTGCATCCAAAATGAAACGGGAAATCGCTGAAATCCTGAAAAAAGAAGGATTTATTCGTGACGCTGAATACGTTGAGGACAGCAAACAAGGTATCATCCGTTTGTTCCTGAAATACGGTTCAAACAACGAGCGTGTTATCTCCGGTTTGAAAAGAATCAGCAAACCAGGTCTGCGCGTATATACTAAGTCTCAAGAAATCCCTCGTGTACTGGGCGGTTTGGGGATTGCCATCATCTCCACTTCCAAAGGAGTTATGACGGATAAAGATGCTCGTCAATCCAAAGCAGGCGGAGAGGTTATCTGCTACGTTTGGTAATACAATTGTAATTGAATGGAGGTGCAAACATGTCTCGTATTGGTCGCAAACCGATCACCATTCCAAGTGGTGTTAATGTAACCCTGGACAATACTTTAATCACAGTTAAAGGGCCTAAAGGCACTTTGTCTCGTGAACTTCATAAAGATATGAAAATCAACGTTCTGGAGAACGAGATTTCCGTTGAGCGTCCTTCCGATAACAAACTTCACCGTTCCCTGCATGGTACTACACGCAGTGTCGTTGCCAACATGGTAAACGGTGTAACGGAAGGTTTCTCGAAATCGTTGGATCTTGTAGGCGTTGGTTACCGTGCTAACAAAAGCGGCGACAAACTGGTTCTGAACGTTGGCTACTCCCATCCGGTGGAAATCGCTCCCGAGAGCGGAATCGAATTCGAAGTGCCTTCCAACACGAAAATTATCGTTAAAGGCATCGATAAAGAACTGGTCGGCGCTACAGCTGCCAAAGTTCGCGCTGTTCGTGAGCCTGAGCCTTACAAAGGTAAAGGTATCAAGTATGAAGGCGAACGCATCCTTCGCAAAGAAGGTAAAGCAGGTAAGAAAAAATAAGCTAGTCAGATCGCGGGTAAGAGCTCTGGGTTTTCGTGAGAAGACCGGCTTCGTAAGTATAGACCTCGCATCATAGGATGATGAAAGGAGTGTAAGTATTCATGATTACTAAAAGCGATAAAAACAAAGCGCGTCTGAAAAGACACCTTCGCGTTCGTAAAAAAATCGAAGGAACTACGGCTCGTCCTCGGTTGAACATTTTCCGTTCTTCCAAGCACATGTACGCTCAATTGATCGATGATACGACTGGCGTCACTGTAGCGTCCGCTTCGACTCAGGATAAAGAACTGAAAGCAGAAGTAGGCAACGGTGGTAACGTAGAAGCTGCTCGTAAAGTCGGCGAACTGATCGCAAAACGTGCAAAAGAAAAAGGTTTTGCCCAAGTGGTTTTTGACCGCGGCGGATACCTGTACCATGGACGCGTGCAAGCATTGGCTGATGCAGCTCGCGAAGCAGGATTAGAATTCTAGGAAAAACATATATAAGGAGGTAAGAGACTTGCGTGTAGATCCGAATACTTTAGAACTAACTGAAAAAGTTGTAAACATTAACCGCGTAGCTAAAGTAGTAAAAGGCGGACGCCGTTTCAGCTTCAGCGCACTTGTTGTCGTAGGCGACGGCAATGGCTGGGTTGGTGCAGGGATCGGTAAAGCATCCGAAGTACCAGACGCGATTCGCAAAGGCATCGAAGATGCGAAAAAGAACCTGATTCACGTTCCTATCGTAGGAACTTCCATTCCTCACCTTGTTACTGGCCGTTTTGGCGCAGGCCGCGTTCTGCTTAAGCCGGCTTCCCAAGGTACTGGAGTTATCGCAGGCGGACCGGTTCGTGCGGTTCTCGAGCTTGCCGGTGTCGGCGATATTTTGACCAAATCCCTTGGCTCTTCCAACTCCATTAACATGGTTAACGCAACGCTTGAAGGCTTAAGCCGTTTGAAAAGAGCGGAAGAAGTCGCTAAGCTTCGCGGTAAAACAGTTGAAGAGCTATTAGGTTAAGGAGGGGTAAACATGGCGAAGCAATTACAAATTACCCTGAAACGCAGCCTGATCGGCCGTCCTGAAACTCAACGCGTCACTGTGAAAACATTAGGTCTGCGCAAGCTGCACCAAACTGTTGTTCACCAAGACAACGCAGCGATCAGAGGCATGGTCAATCAAGTAAGCCACTTGGTAGAAGTTAAAGAAATCGAAGCATAAATGCTACACATTTAGATCTAGAGGAGGTGTGCAACGATGAAGTTACATGAGCTTAGCTCCGCAACTGGTTCTCGTCACACTCGTAAGCGCGTTGGTCGCGGTACTGGTAGTGGTATGGGTAAAACAGCAACTCGCGGTCATAAAGGTCAAAATGCACGTTCCGGCGGAGGCGTTCGTCCTGGTTTCGAAGGTGGACAAAATCCGTTGTACCGTCGTTTGCCTAAACGTGGTTTCAACAACCGCTTCCGTAAAGAGTTTGCAATTGTGAACTTGGAGGATCTGAACAATTTCGCAGCTGGTACCGAAGTAACTCCAGAAGTATTGCTGGAGACTGGTATTGTTAAGGCTCCTAAAGATGGCATCAAGATTTTAGGAAACGGTGAAATTACAGTAAAATTAACCGTAAAAGCGAATAAGTTCTCTCAATCCGCAATTGAGAAAATCCAAGCTGCCGGCGGTCAAACCGAGGTGATTTAATGTTCAATACCATATCCAACATCTTCAAGGTAGAGGATCTGCGAAGAAGAATTATTTTCACTCTTATTATGCTGATCGTCTACAGAGTAGGTGCCTTTATCCCGGTGCCGAACATTAATACAGATGTTTTGAAGCTGCAAGACCAGACCAATCAGAATGACGTCTTTGGTTTGCTCAACACGTTCT
Organism: Paenibacillus sp. sgz302191; assembly: GCF_057749925.1. Classification (NCBI taxonomy): domain Bacteria; kingdom Bacillati; phylum Bacillota; class Bacilli; order Caryophanales; family Paenibacillaceae; genus Paenibacillus; species Paenibacillus sp. sgz302191. Next base: position 15,472 of record NZ_JBYLHY010000037.1, on the reverse strand, counting down.
CTGGTGGAGCGCTCTTCCAATTTTCGATTTTCGCGATGGGGATCATGCCGTACATCACAGCTTCGATTATCGTTCAGCTTTTGTCCATGGATGTAATTCCACGCTTTGCGCAATGGGCGAAAGAGGGCGAAGTCGGAAGAAAGAAGATGACGCAGATTACCCGTTACGGAACGATCGTCTTAGGGTTGATTCAAGCGTTTGGACTTTCGATCGGCTTTAACCGTCTGTACAGCGGGCTTGTTATTACGCCTGGCTTTACAACATTTGCGTTAATTGCCATCGTGCTGACGGCAGGAACTGCCTTCTTGATGTGGCTTGGAGAGCAAATCACCGAGTATGGGATTGGAAACGGTATTTCCATTATCATCTTTGCAGGGATCGTCGCGGCGATTCCGACTGGCATCCAGCAAATTTACAAAACACTCTTTGCCAACGCAGAGGGAGCTTTGTTCCTTAACATCGTAAAACTCGTCATCATTGCTTTGGTCGTAATTTTGATCATTGCCGGGGTGATTTTCGTTCAACAGGGGGTACGTAAAATTCCGGTCCAATACGCGAAGCGTGTGGTTGGAAGAAAAATGTACGGCGGTCAAACGACCCACATCCCTCTGAAAGTGAATGCGGCTGGTGTAATTCCTGTAATCTTTGCTTTGTCACTGCTCATGTTCCCTCCGACCATTGCAAGTTACTGGAGAGGCAACGTGGTTGCCGAGTGGATCATTACTAACTTGAGCATTAACCAAACAGCTCCGCTCGCGATCGTGCTTTACGTGCTGCTGATTATCGGGTTCACCTACTTCTACACGTTTGTACAAATCAATCCTGTTCAGATGGCCGATCAGATGAAAAAGAACGGCGGATACATCCCGGGCATTCGTCCTGGTAAAACAACTTCTGTTTATCTGACGCGAGTAATGACCAGAATTACTTTGTCGGGCGCTTTGTTTTTGTCAGCCATTTCGATTTTGCCGATGCTGTTCGGAGGGCTTGCAGGTCTTCCTACTTCGGTTAGAATCGGTGGAACTTCACTATTGATCGTAGTAGGCGTTGGTCTTGAGACGATGAAACAAATCGAGAGCCAATTGATCAAGCGACATTACAAAGGTTTTATCAATAAATAGCAAATAGGTTCTGATGGGGCGTTTATTTTGCGACATCGGCACCTATTGTGCTGTTCGTATTGCCGAGTGCGATGGGAGGGAGTTAAAAGTGAACGTTATTTTTATGGGTCCTCCTGGTGCAGGCAAAGGTACGCAGGCGGAAAAAATCGTAAGCGAATTTCAAATTCCTCATATTTCAACCGGCGATGCATTCCGTTTGGCGATGAGCCAAGGAACGCCGCTCGGAGTCGAGGCTAAGGGATATGTGGATAAGGGACTTCTGGTTCCGGATGAAATCACGAACGGTATTGTGAAAGAACGGCTTGCGCAGCCGGATTGCGATAAAGGCTTCTTGCTTGACGGGTTCCCCAGAACCGTCGCCCAGGCGGATGCTTTGAACGAAATCGTGGAATCCCTGGGCAAGAAGATTGAGCTTGTCATCAATCTTGCCGTCGATCGCAGCTATCTGCTTCCACGACTTACGGGCCGCAGAATTTGCAAATCCTGTGGCGCTACGTATCATGTCGTCTTCAATCCGCCGAAGCAAGAAGGCGTATGCGATAAATGCTCCGGTGAATTGTATCAAAGATCTGACGATACGGAAGAAAAAGTCGGTACCCGCCTGGATGAGTACACAAACAAAACGGCTCCACTGTTGGATTACTACCAAAAGAGGGAAATGTTGCGTGAGGTTAACGGGGAACAGGATATTAATGCGGTAACCGAACAAATCAGCTCACTGATAAGAGGTCTGGCGTAATGATCATTTGTAAGTCCGAGGTTGAACTGGACCTTATGCGAGAAGCAGGTCGGATCGTAGCAGAGACGCACCGCTTGCTGGCAAGGGCGATTCGTCCGAACATTACAACGAAAGAACTTGATCAGATCGCAGAGGAATACATTCGCAGTCAGGGAGCAACTCCATCTTTTAAAGGCTACAACGGTTTTCCAGGCAGCATCTGTGCTTCAGTCAACGATGAATTAGTTCACGGTATTCCTGGTCCAAGAAAGCTGGCAGAGGGCGATATAATCAGCATCGATATCGGGGCTCGCTATAAGGGCTATCATGGAGATTCCGCATGGACCTATCCGGTAGGCGAAATCACGGAAACCGCCAAGCGTTTATTGGAAGTTACCGAAAAGTCGCTCTATCAAGGTCTAGCCGAGGCAAAACCGGATGCCAGGCTTTACACGCTGTCGCATGCGATCCAAACCTGTATTGAAGATGCAGGCTTCTCCGTAGTCAGGGAGTATGTCGGGCACGGGATTGGCACGGATCTTCACGAAGAGCCGCAAATTCCGAACTACGGCATACCGGACAAAGGACCACGCTTGAAACCGGGTATGGTATTAGCCATTGAGCCAATGGTGATCGTTGGCGAAAGGTTTGTCAAAACACTCGAAGACGATTGGACCGTAGTTACGGTGGATGGAACACTATGTGCTCACTTTGAACATACGATAGCAATTACGGCAGACGGTTATGAAATACTAACTTTGCCTAAAGCGTAGGTGATAAAGAGTGGATAGCCTAACTCCACAACTGGGCCAGATCGTAAAGGTGCTTCGCGGCAGAGATCCCGGAGAATATGCGGTCGTGATCGGAATTGTAGATTCCCGTTTTGTGCTGCTCGCAGACGGTGATAAGCGCAAATTCGATCAGCCGAAGAAGAAGAACCTGAACCACCTTCAATTGCAGGATGCAATCAGCAGCGAAGTCGAGTCAAGCATCAGGGAAACAGGCCGTGTAACTAATGGGAAGTTGCGGTTCGCAATTGCCAAATTCGTAGATCGTCTGCAAGTTGAAGCACAAGAGAAAGGAGAATGACTGTGGCCAAAGAAGATGTAATTGAAGTAGAAGGTACAGTGATTGAACCTCTTCCGAATGCAATGTTTAAGGTTGAATTGGAAAATGGTCATAAAATCCTAGCCCATGTATCCGGTAAAATCAGAATGCACTTTATCCGCATTTTGCCCGGAGACAAGGTTACCGTAGAATTATCGCCTTATGATTTAACAAGAGGCCGTATAACCTACCGTTTTAAATAAATGTTCGGCTTATATGTAAGTTACTCTCTCAAGGCGTATGCTTACGAAGCAAGTTTTCTAACGAAAACGCAACATGGTGCTTACGATACAAGATTTCTTGAAGAAATCTTTATAGGAGGGGTTAAAATGAAGGTAAGACCGTCGGTTAAACCGATCTGCGAGAAATGTAAAGTTATTCGCCGCAAAGGCAATGTAATGGTTATCTGTGAAAATCCGAAACACAAACAAAAACAAGGATAAAAGGAGGTGCAGCCTGTAAATGGCACGTATAGCTGGAGTTGACTTACCTCGTGATAAGCGTGTAGTTATCGCTTTGACTTACATTTTCGGTATCGGCAATACAACAGCTCAAAAAATCGTCAGCGCTACAGGAATTAGCGAGAACACTCGCGTTCGCGACCTGACTGAAGACGAAGTGAGCAAAATCCGTGATGTAATCGACAAAACGCTGAAAGTTGAAGGCGATCTGCGTCGTGAAATCTCCCTGAACATCAAACGTCTGATCGAGATCGGATCGTATCGTGGTCTTCGTCACCGCCGCGGCCTTCCTGTTCGCGGACAACGTACTAAAACGAATGCTCGTACGCGTAAAGGTCCTCGTCGTACAGTAGCTAACAAGAAGAAATAATAAAGGGGGTTAGAGCTAATGGCAAAACCTAAAAAAGTAGTCCGTACGAAACGTCGTGACCGCAAAAATATTGAGTCCGGCGTGGCACATATCCGTTCCACGTTCAACAACACTATCGTTACCATTACGGATCCTCATGGCAACGCGATTTCCTGGGCAAGTTCAGGAAACCTTGGTTTCAAAGGTTCCCGTAAAAGCACGCCTTTTGCAGCGCAAATGGCAGCAGAATCCGCAGCAAAAGCAGCTATGGAGCACGGTTTGAAAACTGTTGAAGTCATGGTTAAAGGCCCTGGCGCTGGCCGCGAAGCAGCAATTCGTTCTTTGCAAGCAGCAGGTCTTGAAGTGAACCTGATTAAAGACGTAACTCCGGTTCCTCACAATGGCTGCCGTCCTCCAAAACGCCGTCGCGTATAATTCAGGCATACTTTGTAGTATAAATATCTCAAAATCGTGAATAATGGTTTTGAAGGATAGGCATACTATCAAATTTTTACCGAAGTATCCAGAGGGAAACGACGTTTTGAATGGAGGGTACATTTCATGATCGAAATTGAAAAGCCAAAAATAGAAACTGTAGCTTTAAGTGAAGACGGCGCCTATGGCAAGTTTGTCGTAGAGCCGTTGGAACGGGGCTACGGTACCACATTAGGTAACTCACTACGTCGTATCTTGCTGTCCTCTTTACCGGGTGCTGCAGTAACCTCTGTCCAAATCGATGGCGTTTTGCATGAGTTTTCGACGATCCCTGGCGTGCTTGAGGATGTAACGGAAATTATCCTCAACCTTAAGGGCCTATCGTTGAAAATTCACTCCGATGAGGAGAAAGTACTTGAAATTGATGCTGAGGGAGAAGGGAATATTACCGCAGCGGATATCCGCGGTGATAGTGATGTGGAGATTCTCAATCCGGATCTGCACATTGCGACTTTGTCTCCTGATGCTCGTCTTCATTTGAGGATTCATGCAGGCAGAGGCCGCGGTTATGTTCAATCGGACAAGAATAAGCGTGAAGACCAGCCGATCGGAGTTATTCCTATCGATTCGATTTACACGCCGATTACCCGCGTAAACTACAGTGTCGAGAATACTCGTGTCGGCCAAGTGACTAACTATGATAAACTGACCCTCGAAGTGTGGACCGATGGAAGCATCAGACCTGAAGAAGCGGTAAGCTTGGGCGCCAAAATCTTGACGGAGCATTTGTTCCTGTTCGTCGGTTTGACGGATGAAGCGAAGGATGCCGAGATCATGGTGGAGAAGGAAGAAGACAAGAAAGAAAAAGTTCTCGAGATGACGATCGAAGAGCTGGATCTTTCCGTTCGCTCTTACAACTGCCTGAAGCGTGCCGGCATCAACACGGTACAAGAGCTGATTACCAAAACAGAAGAAGATATGATGAAAGTGCGCAACTTGGGACGCAAATCGCTTGAAGAAGTTCAAGAGAAGCTCGAAGAGCTCGGCCTTGGCTTGCGTACAGAGGAATAATCCAGTCAGAAGGAGGTTAATTCAATGAACTACAGGAAATTGAACCGCGATTCCAGTAATCGTAAAGCATTATTCCGTGATCTGGTAACGGATCTGTTCATACATGAACGTATACAAACAACCGAAGCAAAAGCAAAAGAGATTCGTTCCATCGCTGAGAAGCTGATTACACTCGCGAAACGCGGAGATCTTCATGCACGCCGTCAGGTGGCTGCTTTTGTTCGCAGAGAAGCTGCTAATGAGAATCAAGATGCGATTCAAAAGCTTTTCTCCGAACTGGCAACTCGTTACTCCGAGCGTCCAGGCGGATACACGCGTATCCTGAAACTGGGACCACGCCGCGGAGACGCAGCGCCTATGGTTTACCTAGAGCTTGTAGATCGAGCATAAGACGGATGGGAAAGGGTGGACAGAATCTGCTGATTCTGATGAAGCCCTTTTTTTGCAGTCTTGGAAGCGGCGGAACAATGGTTTGTCGGAGGAATAAAACGCTTGAGAAATCTGCGGTTTACGATCAGCTATGATGGCACGGCTTACTCCGGCTTTCAGACGCAGCCCAATTCGGATACGATTCAAGACAGGCTCGAGCAGGCCGTCCACATGCTGACCGGCGAGAGAGTGAAAGTCATCTCTTCCGGCCGGACGGATGCGGGGGTTCATGCGAAAGCGCAAGTGATTAACTTTACGACGGAATCCAAAATACCGGTGGAACGCTGGTGCCTCGCTCTTAATGCCAGATTGCCCAGAGATATCGTCGCCCATACGGCGGAAGAAGTTCCGCTCTCCTTCCATTCTCGCAAAGGCGCCAAGCGCAAGACGTATTGCTATACGGTGCGTACGGCTCGATTTCCGGACGTTTTTCACCGCAATTATGAGTATCATCATCCGACGCGTTTAAACGTGGAGGCGATGATAGAGGCGCTGCCGTGTTTGATCGGCGAGCATGACTTTACTTCATTTTGCACGGTAAGAACGGATAAGGAAGTGAAAGTCAGAACGCTTTACGAGGCCCGCCTTGAGGTGGAGTATGACGAGCCTTTTGCCAAAGGAAACATAGCCCGGATACGCTTGATTGTTTCGGGAAACGGCTTCCTTTACAATATGGTGCGGATCATTATGGGCACGCTGTTGCAAATCGGTGAAGGCAAGAAAAAGAGCGGCGATATGCTGTGCATTTTGGAAGCGAGAGACCGCAGTCAAGCAGGTCCGACTGCAGAAGCGATCGGTCTCATGTTGTGGAACGTGGAGTATGATGATGAAGAAATATTTGCTTGATTCTGCCTACGCTTTCGTGTAAAATATTACTTGGCGTTTCTTGATCGGCTATCCCACGGCCCCGGATCACGGATTCGGCCACAACATCCATCGATAATTGTTAAAATAACTCATGAACATGTTACGAGATATATTTTAGGAGGATTAAGCATGCGTACCACATATATGGCTAAGCCAAATGAAGTTGAGCGTAAATGGTACATTGTTGACGCAGCAGGTCAAACACTTGGCCGTCTGGCAAGTGAAGTAGCCAGCATCATCCGCGGAAAGCATAAGCCGGAGTTCACTCCGCACGTAGACACCGGGGATTTTGTCATTGTCATCAATGCTTCCCAAATTCATTTAACCGGTAAGAAATTGCAAAACAAAATGTACTACCGTCACTCCTTGTATCCAGGTGGATTGAAAGTAACGTCCGCTCAGGATATGCTGAACAACAAGCCGGATCGCATCATCGAATTGGCTGTACACGGTATGCTTCCTAAGAACCGTCTTGGCGACAGCTTGAAAACAAAGCTGAAAGTTTATGCCGGTGCTGAGCATCCACATCAAGCACAACAACCTGAAGTTTGGAATCTTCGCGGATAATATAAAGGGAGGACTGTTTTGTGGCACAAGTTCAATACTATGGAACGGGTCGTCGTAAGCATTCGGTAGCGCGTGTGCGCCTTGTACCGGGTGAAGGACGCATCATTATTAATAAACGTAATCTGGACGAATATTTCGGTCTGGAAACTTTGAAGCTGATCGTGAAACAACCGCTGAACCTGACAGAAACATTGGGCAAATACGATGTTCTGGTTCTCGCTCACGGCGGCGGAATCAGCGGACAAGCTGGAGCCATCCGTCACGGCATTTCCCGTGCGCTGCTCAAAGCTGACCCTGAGTATCGCGGATCTTTGAAAAAAGCAGGCTTCCTGACTCGCGATCCTCGTATGAAAGAACGTAAAAAATACGGATTGAAAGCTGCACGTCGTGCGCCTCAATTCTCCAAACGTTAATATGCAGCGCCATTGTGCGCTTAAGAGAGAACCTTTTCGGCAACTTGCCGGAAAGGTTTTTTCTTTTTCACGAAAACTGCTGCAGATTCGTATACTGACTTTGTGATTTCAGCGAGTTTAAACCAAAATGGCAAAAAGTCATTGACAGGATACAGAAGTCAGTTATAATTAAGATAATTCATATGATAATAGTCGGATATATTTTCCGAGGGAGGAATTGAAGTCATGAACCTTTTTGAAAAAGAAGCTTTTGTAGCTAAAGCGGCTGAAGAATTCGAAAACCAATCCGCTGAAGCTGTACTTAAACTTGCTGTCGAAACATTCCCTAGTCTTACGCTTGCGTGTAGTTTTGGCGCTGAAGATGTAGTATTAGTAGATATGCTGCAAAAAATTAATCCGAATGTAGATATTTTTTACCTGGACACTAACGTTCACTTTGTTGAAACCTATGAAACGAGAGATCGCTTGGAACAGCATTACGGCAAAAAGTTCGTTCAGGTTCTGCCAAAGCTGACGCTTGAAGAGCAAGCGCAAAAGCATGGCGATGAGCTTTGGAAAAGCGATCCTACCGCATGCTGCAACATCCGCAAAGTCGATCCGTTGACGGATATTCTTAAAAACTACGACGCGTGGATAACCGGCATCCGCCGCGACCAAGCCCCTACGCGTGCTAACGCCAAGAAAGTCGAGTATGACGTGAAATTCGGTCTGATCAAGTTCAACCCTCTCGCCAGCTGGACTTCGGAAGATGTGTGGAACTACATTCGCGAGAACAACGTCATTTACAATCCGCTGCATGACCGCAACTTTCCAAGCATCGGCTGCGAGCACTGCACACGCCCTGTAGCGGCTGGAGAAGACCCGCGCGCAGGCCGTTGGGCTAGCTTTGAGAAAACAGAGTGCGGACTTCATAAATAATCGTTTTTGCGATCATAATTAACGTTTACGGAGGTAGTACGTAATGACAAGGATTCAACCGCATGGCGGAGAACTGATCAACCGCTTGGTGCCGCAAGAGGACAAGGAACGCGTTCTTCAGCAGGCTGCCGCTTTGAAACAAATTCGCGTAAATGCATGGACGATTTCCGATCTTGATTTGATCGCGGTTGGCGCATTTTCACCTTTAACCGGTTTTTTGGATGAACGGGACTACGTATCGGTCGTAGAAAACATGCGGCTTGCTAACGGAACGGTGTGGAGCATACCTATTACTCTTTCGGTGACTGCGGAAGTCGCGGCAACGCTTCAAACGGGCGAGCAGGTTGCTCTTGTCGGCGAAGAAGATAACGTAACTTACGCGATCCTGGATGTAACGAGCATATACACGGTAGACCGGCAGAATGAGGCCGTCAAAGTGTTTAAAACCGACGATATGGCACATCCGGGCGTAGATAAGCTGTTCTCGCGCCCGACTACAAACCTGGGAGGACCGATTCAGCTGTTGAACCGTCCGAAGCCCAAGAAGTTCGAAGAGTTTTACTTCGATCCGGCCGAAACCCGCCGCATTTTCGCGGAAAAGGGTTGGAAAACGGTAGTCGGTTTCCAAACGCGCAACCCGGTTCACCGCGCTCATGAGTACATTCAAAAATCGGCGATGGAAATCGTTGACGCCTTGTTCCTGAACCCGCTTGTAGGGGAAACGAAGTCCGATGATATTTCGGCGGACGTACGCATGAAAAGCTACCTCGTGCTACTCGAAAACTATTATCCGAAGGATCGTACCTTCCTGGGCGTGTATCCCGCCGCTATGCGTTATGCAGGCCCGCGTGAAGCGATTCTGCATGCCATGGTGCGCAAAAACTACGGCTGCACGCATTTCATCGTTGGCCGCGACCACGCCGGCGTAGGCGACTATTACGGCACTTACGAAGCGCAGGAAATTTTCAGCAACTTTACGGCTGAGGAAATCGGCATCACGCCGCTGTTCTTCGAGCACAGCTTCTTCTGCACGAAATGCGGCAACATGGCTTCCAGCAAAACATGCCCGCACGACAAGTCCGTTCACTTGCATCTTTCCGGTACGAAAGTCCGCGGCTTGCTGAGAGACGGTCAATGTCCGCCTCCCGAGTTCACGCGTCCGGAGGTTGCGCAGGTGTTGATTGAAGGGCTCAGAGACCCCGAATATCAAGTGTAAGCAAGGTATATTTGTCCACCCTGTCCCATATAGATGTTACAGAGTCTATGGGGAACAGAGGTGGATTTTTTATGCGCAAAAGGAAGAGCAGGCTGATTGTCTGGTTGACTTTAAACGGGGCCCTGAAGTTGGGGTTGTCGGCCGTTCTGCTCGGCTTGATGGTGTTCATTTATACGTATGAATTGCCGGCTACGAAAACATGGAGCGAATTTACGCTGCCCTTATCGGGAAAAACGATTGCGCTGGATGCAGGACATGGCGGCCCGGACGGCGGCGCCTCGAGCAAGGAAGGCGTTATCGAAAAAGACATAAATTTGGCCATCACGCTATACCTTCGCGACTATTTGCAGCAATCCGGCGCCGTTGTTGTCATGACCAGGGAGGAAGACAAGGATCTGGCCTCGCCCGGCACCAAAGGCTACAGCAAACGAAAAACCGAGGATCTCCACAATCGTGCCGATTTCATTATCGATAAAAAAGCGGATCTGTTCCTCAGCGTTCACCTGAACAGCATTCCCTCCCAAAAATGGAGAGGTGCACAAACGTTCTTCTACCCGAACAACAAGGACAATTCGAACTTGGCGGCATTGATTCAAAGCGAATTCGTGAAAAATTTGGAGAATACGGACAGAGTGGCCAAACAAGCGGATAAGACGGTATATTTGTTAAAAACGTTGTCCATTCCCAGCGTACTGGTCGAAGTCGGCTTTCTTTCCAATCCGGAGGAGGCAAGACTTCTGAACAATGAGAAGTATCAGCAAAAAATAGCCGCCTCCATCTACCAAGGCATCCTGCGGTATTATGCCGGTGAAAAAGTGGGTTCTTGATCAATTTGTGATATAATAGACCCGCATAATACTTTGTCTCGGTAAAGGTGTGTGGATGGCTATGATCACAAAAGAACAACTGCTGCAGGCTCTGAAACCTTTTGTGGACCCGCGGTACAAACAGAGCGTTACGGATTTGAATCTGGTTCGGGATATCATGATTAAAGAAGATAGCATCTCGCTCAGCCTCATTACGACTGTAGAGGAAGAAGCGTATAAGGAACAAGCCAGAAAGACGATCGAAGGGTTTTTAAAAGAAATCGGCATATCGCAAGTACATATCCGCTTCCGTCCCATAACCGATTATGAGAAAAATCAAATCGAAGAGGCGCTGCAATCCCCGGGCCATCAGGAAGAAGCTGTATCGGCTAAAAAAGCCGTTTTAGGCGAAGATTCCAAGGTGCAGTTCATCGCAGTGGCAAGCGGCAAAGGCGGAGTCGGCAAATCGACCGTTACAGTCAACTTGGCCGTTGCTTTGGCTTGCAAGGGCAAAAAAGTCGGGATCGTCGATGCCGATATATACGGCTTCAGCATCCCGGATATGATGGGCATTGAAGACCGTCCGCAGGTCGTTGGCAGCACGATCATTCCTGTGGAAAAATACGGCGTAAAAGTGATCTCCATGGGCTTCTTCGTCCAGGATAACGCTCCGGTCATTTGGCGCGGTCCTATGCTGGGCAAAATGCTGCGCAATTTTTTCAACGAAGTGGATTGGGGCGACGTGGACTACATTTTGCTTGATCTGCCTCCCGGCACAGGCGACGTAGCGCTGGACGTCCATCAAATGATTCCGCAGAGCAAAGAAATCATCGTGACGACACCGCATGCGACAGCAGCTTTCGTAGCCGCGCGGGCGGGGGCGATGGCTGTGCAGACGAATCACGACATTATCGGAATCATAGAAAATATGTCGTATTACGAATGCAAATCGTGCGGAGCCAAAGACTATATCTTTGGCCGGGGCGGAGGCGCGAAGCTGGCCGAAGAGCTGCACAGCGAGCTGTTGGCCCAAATCCCGCTCGGCGCTCCCGACAACCATATTTCCGAAAAGGATTACTCTCCATCGGTTTATAAAGCGGAGACGACCGCGGGGCAAATATATCTGGATGTTGCGGAAACAGTTATCCATAAGTTGGAAAATTAAACAAAGGACTAGCGGCGATTTGACCGTTAGTCCTTTTCCTTTTATCAACCGCTGGAATCGGAAGAATCAGAATCGGAGTCAGAGCCGGAGTCGGAATCCTTTTTCTTCTTCTCGCTGTCATCCTTTTTCTTGCTTTCCCCTTCCGAATCTCCTTGCCCGCCGCCTTTGCCGCCGCCGCTTTGATCGCCTTTCTTGCCTTGTTGGGACAACTGCTGAGGCTGGCTCTGCTGCTCGATGGCCGCTTTGAGCAAATCGATCATTTGCGCCCGGAACAGAGGGCTTTTCACCGCGTCCTGCATAACTGTCATCATTTGTTGACGATAAGGCGCAGTTTTCATCGAATCCATCATCATTTTCTCGTAGTCCGGATTTTTCATTACATCAACCAGCGATTTTTGGTATTCAGGATCTTTGAGCAGTTCTTTGAACATTTGTTTGGTATCGGTTTTAATCGCTTTGGCAAAATCGCCTGCAAATTTCGGGTCTTTCATCATATCTTGAAGAAATTTATTGTTTTCCTGAGCTGTCAAAACATCCTTGACGGCCATTTGGAGATGGAGGGACTCATTGGAGGAAAGCAGCTTGATTTGAGATTGTCCGCCTGCGCTGCTGGAACTTGCCCCACCGCCTGAACTGCCTCCCGAACCGCCCTGTGTCGCGGCTGTGATCGCCTTTTTGCCGTCATCTGATTTCAAAATATCGAGCACCATGGATTTCGTATCTTTATAATTGCTTCCTTGAGAAGCGCCTTGTGAAGAGGAACTGTCCGACCCGCACGATGCAAGAAGAACAGTCATCAGGAAAATAGGTATAATTTGCAGCTTTTTTAGCCTATTCTTCAACATGAAACTCCTGCTCCTTTCCCTGGCTTGATATCGATAGTATGTGTCGTTCGGGAAAGAATATGACCGCCATTCATTGGCTTTTTGCCGAAAACGTTGGTACAATTAACTATTAGATTTCATGTTTGGGGGTTAATAAACTTGACTTTGCGCAAATGGTTTCATTTGTTTTGGACGACTTTGGTTATCGGAATGATTGTATCTACCATTATCGGTCTTATTATGCAATATTCGGATCGCGAATTTTCGGTCATGGGCTTGTCGGCTGTAGGCATCAATCTGTCCTATATGATATTGGGCGGAGCAACCATAAGCGTGCTGAGTCAGATGGGTTTTTTCGCTTATTTAATCGTGAGATTCATTGTTGCCGGAATTATTCGCTCCAAAACGGTCTGGGATTTTCTCCAATTGGCAATTGTCATTGTAGTATTATTTGATCTTGTATATTTGCGTTATTCAAGCTTCGCCAACTCAGGGACGATTATAACCTATTCAATAATGCCTGTCGTCTTGCTGATTATTGCCTTGGGCGTCGCGTATTGGAAAGTCAAGCTGACAAATCGCAGCGCTTTTATTCCCACTCTGTTCTTTATGCTTGCCGTTACCGTTTGTGAGGCAGTTCCTGCGCTAAAGCTCGATAATTCGGCTTCCAGCTGGTTTATGCTGTCTCCGCTGATTGCATGCAACGCTTGGCAAATTCTGATTCTGCATAAAATTTTGGACAACAAAAAGAGCTAGTCCGGGCTAGCTCTTTCTTGCGAGTTCTAATAAACGTGTTTCATCGCCTGATCTTCGACCGGTTTATTATCGACTTGAGTCTGCTTGATCAATTCACTGACCGTAACAAACTCGTATCCTTTGGCTCGGAGTTGGTCGATAATGGCCGGCAGCGCCTCATGCGTTTGCTTGCTGGAATCGCTGGCGTGAAGCAATACGATGTCACCGGGATGAGCTTTGGAAACGACGCGGCCCACGATATTATCGACGCCTTTATTCAACCAGTCTTGGGAGTCGGTGTCCCATTGTATGACGGAATATCCCAGGTCATTCGCGATCCGCAGCACTCTTTTGTCGAAATCGCCATTCGGCATGCGAATCAAATTCGGCTCTTTTCCGACTAATTCAGTCAAAATCTCATGTGCTGTAGAAATTTGTTTGCGGATTTCTTCATCGCTCAAAGTGCTGTAATTGGCATGCTTATGTCCGTGGCTCGCAATTTCGAAGCCGTCCTTTTTAATTTTCGCTACAATTTCGGGATGGCTTTTGCTCCAGGGGGAGGAAAGGAAAAAAGTCGCATTCTTGACGCCCTTGTCTTCAAGTACTTTTAGAATCGGCTCTGTTCGTTGCTCGCCCCAACTGATATCGAAAGTTAAAGCAATGATTTTTTTGTCAGTCTGCACGCTGTAGATCGCCGCCGGCTCGCTGCTCGAGAAGACGGAAATGTTGCTTTGCTCCGAATACACGATCGCCGCGGCGAATATAATAGCAACCGCAATGAATAGATATTGCTTTATTTTTTTGCCGTTCATCACCAGAAAATAATTCACTGACAAGAGCCTCCTTGACGCCCTACAGCGGGTAAGGCTTGTTTATTAGTTTTACAATCAATGTATGCTCGTACACACTCCACTTATGCTTCCAAATGTCGGGAGGAAATCAAACGTGAAATTTCAACCGTTGTTCCATCATTTTAAGGAAATGAAACACTATTTTATTGCATCTGTTCTTGTTTTTGCATTTGGTCTCTACATGGGCTGGGCCTATTCGGGCTCATTTTCGAACTTTCTTGAAGGACAACTCAAGGGCATTAAATCGCTAAGCGAAGCATTGAACAGTAAAGACAATCCGCAATTGATGTTTTTCATCGTTATTTTTTTGAATAATGCGATCAAGGCTGTCGTCATTATGTTTTTAGGTCTTTTGTTTGGCATTTTGCCGCTTTTTATGCTGGTAGCCAACGGAATGGTACTGGGCTTCGTTCTTTCTTTGAAAAGCCAAGAAAGCACCGTGGCGCTTATTCTGAAGGGCATTCTGCCTCACGGCATCATCGAAATTCCGGCCATTCTGCTGGCCTGCGCGTACGGATTGAAATTAGGGATGCTCGTTTGGAAAAACGGGTTCCAGATGTTCATTCCCGATCACGCCAGAACCGCCCGATCGGAGCTTGCCCAAGTATTGAAGTTAACGAAACCTTTAACTATCCTGCTTGTCGGCGCTTTATTTGTGGCGGCTGTCATCGAAAGTACTTTAACTTATTGGTTGCTTCATCGGTAAAAAATATTTGAAAATAATCCTCATAAAAAAAGGAAAATCTGAGCATAACAGTAAAGCGGAAAGGGAGACGTGCCATTTCATGTCACCTGCCGGGATACTGCCATAAATCCTTGTTTTTGAAGTCTGTATCTACAGTCGAGAGGGGTTTGAATGGATTTATGCTCGGATTTTTGTTTAATGAACGCGAATGCAGGGAACTGGATTACGTGCTTCGCAAAGAATTGGACGAGATGTTGTTCGATTTAAACGACAAAAGGATCGACCAAGAAATAAAAGGAGCCATTGAATCCAGATACAAAGTCATTTTCAGGATGTATGCACGATTGGCTTCCCCCAAGGAAATTTCCAAGTACGCACGAAACCGGAATTATCAAGTGGAAAAAAAATAGAGGGTATAGGCTTGACTTACCCTCTAAAAGTATGTTATTTTATATCTCGCCGCTTCGAAAGAAGAGCTCAGTGATGAAGTGTATGAAAAACTTTTTTTGAATAAAAGTAAAAAAACACTTGCAATTGAGTAGGCGAACATGTTATATTATAAAAGTCGCCGCTAAAACGGTGGCGAAGCAAGAAGGATGGAAATTGTTCTTTGAAAACTGAACAACGAGTGAAGAAGCAAGGTTGAGCAATCAACCAAAACAAGAGATTGCAAAATCTCGTCAGCTTTGAAATTGAGCTATTCAGCTTTCAATAAAGGTAACACCTTTTTGGAG
>NZ_JBYLHY010000036.1:0-65942 GCF_057749925.1 Paenibacillus sp. sgz302191 | reverse complement strand
CTTCTTGCTCGACTTCTAAAAAGTTACGGATCTCTTCTTTCATAATGAGCTCGAGCTTTTCTTTCACGAGGGCGCTAACAACATTTTCCATTAGGTCTGAGAGCATGTTTTCTGTTATAGTTGCCATATGAGTAGGGTTCCTTTCTTGGTGACTTTGACATCCCGAGAATACCCTACTTTTTTGCTGTCTGGAAGACTCCAGATCTTGGTACACAAACTATTGTACGCCATCTCTGAGCCTATTTTCGCGACGAAAAGCCTGCACAATTGCAGGAATTTTTCGCAGCAAGCGCATCAATCGAGCAAAAACTGCACTTTTGCAGGTTTTCTTCGCGCTACCAGGCAGATTGTGCGTTCGGCTCTGGCGTATGGGGTTCCTCTGGTCAGCCTGAAAACTGCAGGTATTTCGCTGCAATGTGGAAATCGGACCCATCTTGGCCGATTATTCCTGCACGATTTGGTTGAAGCGCTGGAGGCGCGAATATTTTGCTGTAATAAGGCAGGGCTCCCCCGGGGTTCTGTTTTTTTGTGCACGCCCCTAAACATTACAAAACCTTAACAGCGCGAAAATGATGGCTTAATAGTCCTTTGATACTTTTGAAGTAGCAATCATTCTCCCTTGGAAAGGGCGTGCCCGTCATGAATCAACCGCTGCTGAATACGGCGCCGCAGCAAGCCAGACTCTCCGTAAGCTTAGCCACATGCGCAGAGGACGTGGAACAGGCCATGCGTTTAAGGTACCAGGTATTTGTAGAAGAAGAGAAAAACCTGCGTTTGATGAACGAGAACGGCCTGGAACAAGATGCGTATGACACTTTTTGCGACCATTTAATTGTAAAAGATTTGGATTCGGAGAGAGTCGTCGGCACGTATCGCATGCTTCCGGGGGACCGCGCCGTACGCCACGACGGTTTTTACTCGGAAACGGAGTTCGATTTGCAGCGGTTCGAAGCCTTCAAGACCCAAACGCTTGAGCTTGGGCGAAGCTGTATCGCGCCCGAATACCGCGGAGGAAAAGCGATTCAAATGCTCTGGGAAGGCATTGCCGCCTATATCACAGAGCGCAACTACTCGTACTTGATCGGCTGCGCAAGCGTTCGCATGAACAGCCTTGAAGATTTGAACCTGATCTACACGATGCTGCGGCAAAAGCAAATCATCACCGACCGCTTCGGCATTGAGCCGCTGCCAACCCACAAAATATCCGGTTTAACGGTGCTGGAATCGGGCTGCGACGAGAAGGAAGTGTTCCGCAAGCTGCCGCCGCTGATGAAGGGCTATCAATGGCTCGGCGCCGAGATCGGCGGGGAGCCGGCTTTCGACGAACTGTTTCAAACCGTCGATTTCTTCATTATTTTGCAAAAGGACCGTGTGACGAGAAGATATAAGCGCCACTTTTTGAACCCGTAAATTTTACGGCATTGGAGGGACCGCTGCGGTGTATGAGTGGATAGGCAAGCTGACGGAGAACGATCGGGCGCTTCGCCGGGCGGCGCTGGTTTTGGGAATCATTCCCGAAAAACTGACTGCGGCGATGCTTTGGCTAATCGGCAGAGGGATGTATGGGCTCGCTTCCAAAGAAGGCGTGCGCCAGCGAATCGAACGGAATATGGACGACATGCTGGGGCCGCTGGCCGACAGCGCTTCTGTCCGCCGCATGAGCAAAACGTATTTTTACAACCTTGCACTTACTTTGTATGAGATTTTGCTGGACTCGTACAGGTTGGAGAAAACCGGGGCAGAGCGCTTTACCGTGCAGGGCGAGGAACATTTGAAAAAGGATACGGGCTTGATTGTATACACGCCGCACTTGGGCAACTTTTTTTACTATTACTGGTATTTGAGCCGCCGTTACCGGTGTCTGACGATCGCTTCTGCGGGAAGTCCGGAGCTGCTTCCGCTGTATTTGAGGTTTCAATCGCTCGGCTGCGAAGGACTGGATTACGATAGCACGCCGCCGTTGGAACTGTACCGCGCGTTGAAAAAACATCTCGCCGCCGGAGGAGTCGTCTTTATTCTCGGCGACTTTTGGCGGCCGAATTTCCCCGTTTCCAAGTTTTTCGGCAGGGAGACGCGTACGCCGGAAGGGGCGGCGATGCTGGCGATCGAGAACAAAGTGCCGCTCGTGCCGTTTTACGGTTACCGCGAGGGTGCTTTCAAGCACCGGCTCGTATTTGAAGAGCCGATCCATCTGCATGAGCAATTCGGCAAGTCTCAACGTACCGAGGCAAATCAGAAGTTGAACGACTGGATGGAGCAGGTCATCCGGAAGCAGCCTTCGGAATGGTTTTACTGGTTCAACGCCGACGAACGATGGCTGACAAAACGGCACGGGCTTGAAGAGGAATCCGTCAGCGGGACACAAACGGCGGCGGCTTCGCCCTCAATGACGGCCGGAGCAAGCTAACACAAAAGGGCAGGTGGGAGTTACATGGATACGGGAAGTCACTTGTTGTTTGGTCTCACACTTGCAGGACTTGCTTGCCTGGAGCCTGCGGTCGCTCATGAACCGGCGCTCGCTCATGCGATTATGGCGGGTACGCTGATTGGCTCGCATGCCCCCGATTTTGACACGGTGGCCCGCCTGAAAGGATATTCCAGCTACGTCCGCATTCACAGGGGGGTTACGCATTCGCTGCCGGCATTGGTGCTGTGGCCGCTTGCGCTCGGGTTGCCGATTGCCGCAATATTCGGCGTATGGGATCATGTCGCCAGCCTCTATTTGTGGACGTTTGCCGCTGTCCTGCTGCATGTGGCGCTCGATTTGTTCAATGTGTACGGCGTTCAATGTTTGCGGCCGTTCTCGAAAAAATGGTTCCACCTTGACACCCTTTGCCTTTACGAACCTTTTCTGTTCGGCATTCATGCGGCCGGCGCGGTGCTGTGGCTCGTCGGTTTGTTCGACGGGATGAGCGCGGGGACTGTGTTCGCGTGGATATACGGCACAACGTTTGCATATATCGCCATTCGGTATTGGCATCACAAAGTTTTGATGGAACGGGTGAAAAGCGCCCTGAACAGCGACGGCGTCTGCCATGTCATTCCGGGGCTGCACTGGTTCCGCTGGCAATTCGTGCTTGAGCGGGACGATTGCTTTTACCTTGGCAACATTGTGTACGGTGAGGTTCAGATCGAAGAAGTGTACAGCAAATCGGACGGTAAACAGGACGACCGGCACCCGATTGTGCAGGCGACGATGGGGACCGACGGGGTCCGGGCGTTTTTGCACTTCGCGCAGCGCGTCCACGTATGCTGGAAAGAGCAGCAGGACGGCTACGAGGTGCAGTGGCGTGATGTGCGCTTTTGGCACAACCGGAAGCTGCCCTTTGGGGTGGACGTGAAGCTGGACCGCGACATGAACGTCGTGAGCCATACGCTCGGCTGGAACAAGAAGGCATGGGACCCGCCATATGTGTGAAATATCAAGCCTTGCCCCTAGAGGGCAGGGCTGTTTGCACATTTAAAGCCAAAAGCCCCTTCAAGCTCACCGGGTAAGCATAAAGGGGCTTCTTGGCACAGCGCGTCAATAGCGCGTCATATGTATGTCAGCATCGGTCTAGCGGGCGGTTCCGAATTCGCCGTTATAGAGCAGCTCAGCCATCTGGCGGCGTCCGGAAGGCACTTCCCGTTCGCGGAATTTGTCGGCCAAAGCTTCCGCAGGGCCGCGATAACCGATAGCAATGACGGCGTGCAGCTCGTAATCGTCAGGCACCTGCAGGGCAGTGCGAGCTTGCTGTTTATCGAACCCGCCCATGGCATGCGTAATAAGCCCTTGATTCGCGGCCTCCAAAGCGAGATAGCCCCAGGCGGCGCCGGCGTCAAAAGCGTGGGACGTGTTCGTGTTGCCGCTTGCCGTTTTCGTATGCGAGATGACGACGGCCAGAACGGGCGCTTTTTCGCACCATTCCCGGTTGGCAGGAACGATAAAAGCATGGAATTTGGCGCGTTCCTCCGGAGCGCTCGCGACTATAAAGCGCCATGGCTGCAAGTTGCCGCCGGACGGAGCCCAGCGCGCCGCTTCAAAAAGGCTCAGCAAAACTTCCTCGGGCACTTCCCGTTCCTCAAAAGACCGCGGTGACCACCGGGTCAGAAATTGCGGATTGATTTCGTGATCGGGCTGCCGATGAACCTCGATTTCTTGCGGCAAAGACGTAGACATGTCAGTTTCCTCCCTATTTTTTGATTCTTTTATTGTAGCCGAATAGTGACAATATTGCGAATAATCGCTATTGCAGCGGGAAACCGGCAAAAAATAGTATGATTTGACAGGGAAAAGGCAATGCTGGAATGTGCGTCCCTATTGAATCGGCGGGAGTCCGGCGCGGGGCAGCGCGAATTCCGGCGATCAAGTATCGCTTTTACTCTGGCGCAAATTAAAGGAGGCGGCCTGCTATGGATTTTACAAGTCATGATATTCTGATTATAGAAAGAGCGCTGCGCGCTGCGATCAAGCATGAGGAAGGCGACAGCCGCGCAAACGAATATCGCGAGGTTCTGGTCAAGCTGCAGGAGAACGTCAAACAGGCTTTGGCGCCGGATGAGCGCAGACCGTCCATCGTCCGCGACGGGGTCCGGTACGATTACGACGATTCGTCCGATTTGCTATAGAACGAAATTATTTATTGATGTGCGAACGCATATGCCGAAGCCCTTTTTCTTGGGGCTTTTTTATTTTGTACGGAACGTTTATAATAGGGGAACAGTCGTTCTATGCGGAGTGGTGATAAAGATGTTGCGAAAAAAAATCCTTTCGGATTTCATACAAGAGTTGAAAAGCAATGAAAATATAGTGAATTGGCAGGAAATCGAGCCGCAGGAAGCAAAGACCCGGGTAATGCCTGAAAGCGTAGACCCCAGAATCAGAGCCGCATTGGCCAAAAGAGGGATTGAACAGTTATACACCCACCAGCACACGGCTTATGAGACCGTACGCAAAGGCGACAATATTGTCGCCGTCACCCCGACAGCTTCAGGCAAAACGCTTTGCTATAACCTTCCTGTACTGCAAGCGATTGCCGAAGACGACGGCAGCCGGGCGCTTTACTTGTTTCCGACGAAGGCGCTGGCGCAAGACCAAAAAAGCGAATTAAACGAAATCATCGCCGAGATGGGGATCGACATTAAAAGTTTTACCTATGACGGCGACACCTCCCCGGCGATCAGACAGCTTGTGCGAAGCGTCGGGCATATCGTCATTACGAACCCTGATATGCTGCACGCTGCGATACTTCCCCATCATACGAAATGGGTAAGCTTATTCAGCAATCTGAAATACATAATCATTGACGAGCTGCACACGTACAGGGGCGTGTTCGGCAGCCATGTAGCGAATGTTATACGCAGACTGCTGCGAATTTGCCGGTTTTACGGCAGCAATCCCCGGTTCATCTGTACTTCCGCCACTATAGCGAACCCGAAACAATTAGCCGAACAGCTTATAGGGAAGCCTATGCGGCTCATAGACGATAACGGCGCGCCAAGGGGAAGGAAGCATTTCGCTTTCTATAACCCGCCGCTTGTGAATAAGGCCTTGAACATCCGGAAAAGTTCCACCGCGGAAGTAAACCAATTGGCCATGGAATTTTTATCCAATAAAATTCAGACGATCATTTTTGCACGGAGCCGGGTGCGGGTTGAAATCATTTTAAGTCATATACAGGAACTGGTTAAAAATAAAATCGGCCCCAAATCCATCAGGGGCTATCGTGGCGGCTACTTGCCGAGTCAGCGCCGGGAAATTGAAAGGGGATTAAGGAACGGGGAAATTTTAGGCGTAGTAAGCACGAATGCTTTGGAGTTGGGCGTAGATATCGGACAGCTGCAGGTTTGCGTGATGACGGGGTATCCCGGAAGCGTAGCCAGCACATGGCAGCAGGCAGGACGGGCCGGCAGGCGGCATGGGGAAGCCCTGATCATTATGGTAGCCGGCAACACGCCCATAGACCAGTACATTGTCCGAAATCCCGAATATTTCTTTGACCGTTCCCCGGAATCGGCAAGAATAAACCCGGAAAATTTAATCATTCTTGTCGATCATTTGCGCTGCGCCGCCTATGAGCTTCCCTTGAAAAAGGGGGAGGAATTCGGCCCTTTGGAGATCGAGGATATATTGGAGTACCTGGTTGAGGAAAGAGTGCTGCACCAGTCAGGGGACACTTTTTTCTGGGCGAATCAGTCTTTTCCGGCAAGCGAAGTGAGTCTGCGTTCGGCCGCGCAGGAAAATGTAGTCATTATCGACCAGTCGGATACGGCCAATGTGAAAATTATTGGAGAAATGGACAGGTTCAGCGCGATGACCCTTTTGCATGACGAAGCTATTTATCTGCACGAAGGGGTGCAGTTTCAAGTTGAGAAGCTGGACTGGGAGCATAAGAAGGCTTACGTACGGGAAGTCGACGTGGAATATTATACGGACGCAAACCTGGCGGTTAAGCTTATGGTATTGGAAATTGACAGGACGGAAAACAGGCGAACGACATCGCTTCATTACGGAGACGTTCGAGTCAATGCCATGCCGACTTTATTTAAGAAAATCCGCTTGACGAGTTTTGAAAATATCGGATACGGCCCGATCAACCTGCCCGAAGAAGAGCTGCACACCAGCGCAACCTGGATAGAGTTAAGTAAAGCGGACCCGGCTTTGGGAGTGAAAACACTGGAACAATTGCTGTTAGGAATTTCCAATGTGTTGAGGCATATAGTTCCAATCCATGTCATGTGTGACCGCAGCGACATTCACGTAGCTTCACAAATTAGGGCGGAGCATACGCAACTGCCCACGATCTTCATCTATGACCACTATCCGGGCGGCATCGGACTTGCCGAAGATGTGTACAGGCGCTTCGACGAAATCAAAGCCGCAGCAACAAATTTAATTCGCAGATGCCCCTGCGAAGACGGGTGCCCGTCCTGTATAGGTACGGAAATAGAAGGCTCAAACGCGAAACAAAAAAGCATCGAATTGCTGGGGGGCATCTGATTAGAGATAGGAGAAATCATCGTGCTTACTGCAGCTATTCAAGGCATTTTGCTGTCATTCGGTCTCATCCTGCCTTTAGGCGTTCAAAATGTATTCGTTTTTAATCAGGGTGCGACTCAACCGAGATTCATTCGGGCTTTGCCGGTCATTATTACGGCATCGCTTTGCGATACCGCCCTCATTTCATTGGCTGTCTTGGGCGTATCCGTCATTATCATCGCCGTGCCGGCTGTCAAACTGATCTTGTTTTTGGCGGGAATCGTATTTTTAGCTTATATGGGGTTCGTCACTTGGAAAAATAAACCAAACGACAGCCTTGCTCAAGAGCATGCATGGTCTCCCAAAAAACAAATAGCCTTTGCCGCATCGGTTTCGTTATTAAATCCGCATGCAATCCTGGATACCGTAGGTGTAATTGGTACAAGCTCGATATCCTTCACGGGAATGGAAAAAATAGTATTCACCCTTTCCTGCATAGCGGTGTCATGGATTTGGTTCTTTACCCTTGCCATCGTGGGCAGGCAGGCGGGGAGATTGGATAAATCCGGAAAGTTTATTCTGATGCTAAATAAAGCTTCTGCCATCATAATGTGGGGGACAGCGGTTTATTTTGTTTCCCTTTTAAAAGGAGGAACTTGATATGAGCTCGTACCGGTTAACGTTCGAGAGGTTGATGGCGGCAGGGCGCGCGTCGGCGCTGCCGGAAGGCGGAGCCCGATGAGCGGGCTCCGGGAAAAGCTGGGCCGCCTGCGGAAATCCGAGGCGGCCGCTGCGGCACCGCCGCCCGCGCCGGAGGCGGGCGGCGAATGGGCGGCGCTCGGCGCCCATGTCGAAACGAGCCCGGCTGGCTCGTTTGTGATGCGGCGCCGCGTTTACGGCGCGGACAGCGTCCACGGCAAGTACCGGCTGCGAGAGCTGGCCGGTTGCGTGCGGGAGCTGTCCTGTTTTCACGGCGCCGCCTGCGCCGAACTCCGTATCGAAGAGCTGCTCTTCTTCGATACGGAGACGACCGGGCTCGGCGTCGGCGCGGGGAACGTGCCGTTTCTCGTCGGCATCGGCTACTATGAACAGGAGCTGTTCGTCGTCGAGCAGCTCCTGATTCGAAACCCTGCGGAAGAGCACGCGATGCTCGTCTACCTGCAGGAGCTGTTCGGCCGCTTTACGCACATCGTTTCTTACAACGGCCGCACGTTCGATTGGCCGATTTTGACCAACCGCTTCGTACTGAACAGGCTGAAATACGACGATTCCGCCATGCTGCAGCTTGATTTGCTGTATCCTTCGCGCAGCCTGTGGCGGAATACGCTGCCCTCCTGCCGGCTTAGCAAAGTCGAGGAGAGCCGGCTTGGCTTCGAACGGGTCGACGATGTTCCCGGATCGATGGCGCCTGTCTATTATTTTCAATATTTGGCCGAAAAAGATCCGGCCGTGCTGCAAGGCGTATTTATCCATAATGAGCACGACATCGTCACGTTGGCGGCGCTTGCGATTCATTTTGGCAAGCTGCTCGGCGGGACGGCCTGGCATCTCGAAGGCGATGAACATGCGGCTTGCGGAACTTTACCCCACGACATGGAACTGGAAGAAATTTACAGAACGGGCCTGTGGCTGGAGAAGATGGGCCGGCCCGATCTGGCCGGGTTGGTACTGGACGAGCTGTTCGCCCGATTGGCGGAAGATGCCGCTCCCGCAGAAGAACGTACCGCCTCCGCAGAGCGGCAAACGGACCGGTTGTCAGCGATGCTGCTGTTGGCGGCCTTTTACAAGAAAAAAGGCGCCTACGAGCGATCGGTTGCGCTCTGGAAACACTGGATCGCATCGAAAAGCTCCGGTCTATCCTTGCAGATGGAGCCTTATCTGGAGCTAGCGATGTTTTATGAGCATAAGGCAAAAGATTACGGCCAGGCGCTCTTCTACGCGGAAGAGGCATGGGCCAAGCTGTGGCGGCGCCGTTCGCTGCAACGCAGCGACAAGGGAAGCGCGGAGTTGGAGGAAGCGCTTGAGCGCAGACTGAAGCGGCTTCGGGAAAAGCAGCAAAAGGCGCAGCTTCACGCGTCGCCGGATACGCCGGGCAAACCTGCTCCGGCGCGCGGAAAGCCGCGCAAAACACGCCGGTTAAAGCCGGTTTATGCCAGCGAAGGGCTGATCTAGCCGGCGGATGCTTCCACTTCCGATTCGCGCCGGCACGTCTGTTTACTTTGCCGCTGTTTTGGACATACAAGGTAAAAAACAGCGAGGAAGTGGAAGAATGCCTGAGCTGCCGGAAATGGAAACGTACCGCCGGCTGTTAATGCCGCTCATTCAAGGGAAGGAAATGACCGGTGTGACGGTTGAGCGCCCGAAGTCGCTCAATGTGGAGCCCGAGCTGTTCGCGTCGGTTGTGACCGGGAATCGCATCGGGCGGGTCGAGCGCAGGGCCAAGCATCTGCTCTTTCATCTCGATTCCGGCCATGTGCTGCTGCTTCATCTGATGCTGGGCGGCTCCATGTTTTTCGGCGCGAAAGAGGAGAAGCCCGACCGGACCGCCCAGGTTGAGATTGCGTTCGGCAGCCGGAACTTATATTTTATCGGGCTGCGCCTCGGATACCTGCATCTTCACGGCCGTGCCGAAGAAGCAGCGGCGCTGCTCGCCAAGCTGGGGCCTGAACCGCTGGACCCGGGGTTTACGCTCGAGCGGTTTCAACGCATTTTGCGCGCAAAAAACATAAGCTTGAAGGTCGCTTTGACCGATCAATCGGTGCTTTCCGGTATCGGAAACTGTTATTCCGACGAAATTTGCTTTTTCGCCGGCTTATTGCCTGCCCGCAAAGCGGCTTCTTTGACAGCTAACGAGCTGGCGCGCTTGTTTGAGTCGATGCTGTCCGTGCTCTCGGAGGCGACCCGCTTCGGCGGCTATATGGATGTTCCGCTGTATACAGGAGACCGCTTGACGGGGCAGTTTGACAGCATGTGCCGGGTATACGACCGGGAAGGGGAGCCGTGCGTCCGCTGCGGTTATCCGCTTGTCCGCATACAGTTGTCCTCGCGCAAATGTTTTTATTGTCCAAACTGCCAAAAGTGAAGGAGCGGTTCAACGTTGCACATCGGTTCGCACGTCAGCACAAGAGGGGGCTATTTGGGCGCGGCCAAGACGGCGGTTTTGCTTGGAGCCGGCGCTTTTCAATATTTTCCGATGAATCCGCGCAGCCTGTCGACCAAGACGCCGAATGCCAAGGACACGGAAGCTTGCGCTTTATTTAGCCGGGAGCACGGTTTATTATCGATAGGCCATGCCCCGTATCCGCTCAATCCTGCCGCCGAGACGGAGAACCGCGAAGGGATGGTGAGGCTGCTCGTCAACGGACTGGAAATTACGGATGCGTGCGGCTCCGTGGGGCTTGTGGTTCATTTTGGCAAATATCCGGGCAAAGACCCGTTACAAGGATACAAAAATATTATACAATGTTTGAATAGCGCCACTAGGCAATTTCACGGCAAGTCGCTGATCCTTCTGGAAAATCAAGCCGGAGAAGGAGCGCAGCTCGGGCTGACATTGGAAGAAATGGTTCAAGTTCGCAGGCTGTGCGACCAGCCGGAGAAAATCGGATTTTGCCTCGATACTTGCCACGCTTTTGCCAGCGGGCTTTGGCGGGG
Source organism: Paenibacillus sp. sgz302191 (assembly GCF_057749925.1). Classification (NCBI taxonomy): domain Bacteria; kingdom Bacillati; phylum Bacillota; class Bacilli; order Caryophanales; family Paenibacillaceae; genus Paenibacillus; species Paenibacillus sp. sgz302191. The sequence continues at coordinate 55,330 of NZ_JBYLHY010000036.1, read as the reverse complement.
AGACAATTGGCGCGAGGTAGAAACCAAAGGCGAACAATTGGACTATTTTCAGCATCTGGGGGCTGTGCATTTGAACGATTCGGTTCATCCGTTCGGTTCCCGGCGGGACCGCCATGCCAATATCGGCAGGGGCTATATCGGCGACGTCCATATGAGGCAGTTTCTCGCCTCCCGATATGTCCGGCACATTCCGGTCGTGCTTGAAACCGCTGTTTCGGCTGAAGGCACGCATCGTCATGAAATCGCTCATGTGAAAGCGTTGGCCGGGATCGGATTATAAATTGCCGGGAGCGGCGGAAAGGGGGAAATCCGGTTGATTCACGTATACTTGGACGACATGCGTCCATGCCCGAAAGGCTTTACTTTGGCTAAAAACGCGGAAGAATGCATCATGCTGCTGGAGGAATGCGAAGTCGGCATTTTGTCGTTGGATCATGACTTGGGCTGGGGAAGCAAGCAAACGGGGATGGATGTCGCTCATTGGATCGTTCAGCACCGGAAATTTCCCCGGCACATTTATATTCATACGTCGAGCTTGTCGGCGGGTGCCAGAATGTATCAAATTTTGTACATGGCCAAACCGGAATCCGCGCAGGTTCATCCGTCCAAAATTCCCGAAGAACTGCTTGCCAGAATAGCTCTGGAAGCATGACAAGTACGCCGCGGCATTTGGCCTGACCACATTCGGAGTACGGTTAGAAAGGAACAAACACGCAATGATTCATTTATCCAACATTCATTTTATTCGGCAGGAACGGCATATTTTGCAAGATGTCAACATTCATATGAACAAAGGCGAGCATTGGGTGCTGCTGGGCCGCAACGGCTCCGGCAAAACGACGCTGCTGGAAATGATGAACGGCTACGAATTTCCGGGCAGCGGCAGAGTGGAAGTGCTTGGCAACGTTTATGGCCAATGCGATGTCAGGGAAGTGCGCAAACGGATCGGTTACATCAGCCAATCGCTGTTTGAAAAGCTGAACTTGGCCGACCCGGTTTGGGAGGTTGTCGCTACAGGCGAATATGCTTTTTTGCGCTTTTACCAGGATATTCCACAAGAGGTGAAGGAGCGGGCGCTTCAAATGCTGGAACGCGTACGAATTCCACATTTGGCCGACCAGCCGCTGGGTACGCTGTCGCAGGGCGAGCGCAAGAAAGTGATGCTGGCAAGGTCTTTGATGATGACTCCTTCTATTCTCATTATGGACGAACCTGCGGCAGGGCTGGATTTGTACGAAAGGGAACGGTTGCTCGAAGATATTAACGATCTGAGCAAACAGGACATCGCCGTCGTGTACGTGACGCATCATATTGAGGAAATTATTCCGCTGTTCACGCATGTGGCCCTGATCGAGCAAGGCAAGCTGATCGCTGCCGGCCGCAAGGAAGATGTGCTCACGCCCGACCATTTGTACCAGGCTTTCGGGGTCAAGCTTGAACTGGAATGGTTCCGCCAGCGGCCCTGGATTAAAGTAACCGATAGATAAAGGATGCGGCTATGACAACATCAGCAAAATTTATAGGCACGTCAAATCACGGGTTTGCCCAATACGCGCAGGAAGAGATTCGCCGGTTGTTTCCTGCCGCCAAGTTCGCGCTTTTGGTGCCGACAGAGGTATTTTTATTTGAAATGGCAGGAGATTGGCGGGAAGTGCTGGCGACGATCGGGGAGCGGGAGCCGATCTTTCTTCGCCATGTGCAGCCTGTCCATCAGGAATGGGATTTGACCCGTTCCGATGCCGATTTGGACAATCTTCGCCGGTGGTTGGGACAAGCTTCCGACGCCGGGCTAACAGAGGCCGGACAGAAGGTCGCCGTACAAGTGCGAAAAGAGGAGCGGGCAGACGTTCCTTACGCGCCTTTTGCCGTTAAAGCGGCGTTAGACGATGTGCTTGCAAGCGGTTTGCAATGCGAGCCGGTCGTCAGACAAGCGGACAGGATCGTGTCCGTCTACGTGGGCGCAAGCAAGCTGTTTGCCGGCATATCGAAGCCTGAGGACAATTTGTCCGATTGGTCGGGCGGCGCGATTCGCTTTCAGAAGGAAGAGGATCAAATTTCCCGCGCCAAGTTTAAACTGCTTGAAGCGGAGCAGCGCTTCGGGATTGATTTCAGCTATGCCAGGGCCGCTCTGGATATCGGCGCCGCACCGGGCGGGTGGACTTCTTTGCTGCTCGAACGAGGCTTGCGCGTGACGGCGATCGATCCGGCCAGCATGCACCCTAATTTGCAAGGCAACCCGATGCTGACCATTCATAAAAAAAATGCGGGAGACGTCAAGCTGCGCCACGATGAGTTCGATTTGCTCGTCTGCGATATGAGCTGGAGCCCGCGCCAGATGGGACGGCTTGTAGCCGATTTGCTTTATGCGCTGCAAAGCGGAGGCACGGCGATCATTACCGTCAAGTTGATGCACAAGAAGCCGTTCCAAACGATCCGCGAGCTTATGCACATGTTCGAACCCGCTCTGCATCTCATTAAAGCGAAGCAGCTGTTTCATAACCGGGAAGAATTGACGCTGTACTTACAAAAATTGTAGATTTTTGCATGCCGCCCTCTTATAATCAAGGTGATTGTTACTTGATAAGGGGGCGGTTTCATTATCGCAGGTCAAAAACCGAAATCGATTGGAGAAAGCATAGGGGGAAGATACAGAATTGTGTCCTTGCTGGGCCAAGGCGGGATGGGACACGTATATTTGGCGGAAGATTTGAAGTTAAAGGGCAAAAAATGGGCGGTTAAGGAATGCTTGGCTTCTTGCATCGACATGGAGTCCTTTCTGGAGGAGGCCGAAATGCTCGCGCAGCTGCATCATCCGCAGCTCCCGCAGCTTGTGGATTACTTTTCCGCGGACGATGGCGGTGCTTATTTGGTGATGGATTACGTGCCGGGTCCGACTTTGCAGCATTGGTTCGAGGAGCGGCATCGCCATGTGCCTGTAACCGCAGTTGTCGGTATCGCGATGCAGCTTTGCGATTTGTTTCATTATTTGCATACGTTTCAGCCGAGACCGATCATTTACCGCGACCTGAAGCCGGCCAATGTGATGCTGGGCGAACAGGAGCAGGTGCGGCTGATCGATTTTGGGATCGCCCGGCATTTTACGCAGGGGCAGCAGGCGGACACGATGCAGATCGGCACGATCGGCTTTGCGGCTCCGGAGCAGTTTCTCGGCAAGCAGACGGATGCGCGCTCCGATTTGTTTACGCTTGGCGCGATGATGTACTATTTGCTCTCAGGGGGGCAGTACGCCTATCTCAAGCAGCTGCCGCTAAGTCAAATGCGGTCCGATGTGCCGCCGCTGCTTTCGGATACAGTCGAGCTGCTGCTGAACGAGCGGCCCGATGGGCGCTGCCAGTCGGCGATGGAGGTCAAACGCAGGCTGCAGGCGCTTGGCTCCGACATCGATCGCGCTGCGAACCGTGAGAGCGTAAGAAGTTCTAAAACATCCGCACCTGCGGTCGCGGACAAACTGATCGTCGTGGGAGGCTTGTACCCGGGCGTAGGCTCGACGTTTGCGGCGGTTTCCATCGCGCGGGTCTTGAACGCGGCCGGTGTCCCGCATGCCCTTGCGGAACATCCGGCGATCGAACCGGATTTGTACATGCTGCTTTACGGCGACCGCAAAGCGCCGAAGGGCTATGTGTTTGCCGCCGAAGCGCTCGCTGACGGACAGCAGAGCGGTTCACGCGGAGCCTGGACGAACGGCAGCACGACATGGGTGCCGAGCGATCCCGAAGGAAGCAGGAGGGGGACTTGGAATCCGGCCGATACGTTCAAACTGCTCCATGCGATCAAAAAACCGATCGTCATTTGGGATGTGTCGGCCGAGTGGGGCGAACCGTCTGTTCAGGAGCTGTGCCACAGCGCGGACGAAATTGTCGTTGTGCTGGACGCCTCGCCCGGCAAGCTGAATCGAAGCCGGACCAAAGCGCATATGCAGCTGCTGGAAACGTACCGCAAGCGGGGAAAGTGCGTGCGGTTTATCGCCAACCGGCAATGGTCTTCAGAGCGCATGCATCAAGAATGGCTGGATTCGCTGCCCGAACAACCGTGCGGCATGATCCCGGAAGTGCCTTATGCGGACGTGATGCGGGCGGTTTGGAAAGGCGATTGCATCCAGGATCAACCTGGTGTGCTGCGGCAATTGCAGGAGTCGCTGGCTCCGCTGCTTCGCTCGATCGTCCCGGACATCCGGTTTCCGAATCCGCAGGAGTCCGGCAAATCGATATTCAAACGGTTCAAAAAGCACGGTTAGCCGGCCTCAAGGCTGAGCCATTGGAATTGAATAAATCCAATTATTCCACGACGAATTGTGGTATGATATCTACATATCAGCCAGAAGCAGGAGATGAAACAAGCATGGAACAAAGATATGCCAGAGAATCCAGATGCTTCAAAACGTCGCGAATTTTCCCGACGGATGTCAACAATCACAATACGCTGTTCGGCGGCAAGCTGATGTCTTATATTGACGATATCGCTTCGATCGCCGCCCACAAGCATTGCCGGCGCTCCGTCGTTACCGCGTCTACGGATTCCGTGGATTTCCTGTATCCGATTAAGCCGTCGGACTCGGTATGTCTGGAATCGTTCGTAACCTGGACGGGTACGAGCTCGATGGAAGTTTTCGTCAAGGTCGTGACGGAAGATCTGAAAACGGGGGAGCGCAAAATCGCCGCCACTTCCTTTTTGACATTCGTTGCACTCGACGATAATAAGAAACCGGTTCCGGTTCCCGTTGTCGTGCCCGAGACGGAAGAAGAGACGAAGCTGCATGAATCGGCGCCGCATCGCGCGGAAATACGCCGCATCCGCAGGGAAGAGAGCAAAAAGCTGGCCGGATTTTTCACGATGAAATATCCGTGGGAATAAATTTTATCGAAAAGTGTTGATTTTTCGGGTGAATGTGGTATTATTTGGGTAATTACATGTGACAAGCGGAAGCACCGCTGGTTGGAGAGACAATGTTGTCTCCCCGATCGGCGAGTGCTTTTTTGTTTGTCCAGGAGGTTGATGCATGGGGAATAAGGCCCGTATCCGGTTAGCGGTCGTGCTCGCCGCCGCCGGGCTGATTTTGATCGGCAGCGGCGTGTATTCGATTCGATGATTTCCTAGACAGGGAGGGATTTTGTGAGCAAGACGCAGCTTTATTTTCTTGACGACGATTTGACCTATGCCCAGCGGCTGGACGAATTTGTACGCACATCCGTGTTTGCGGGCACGCTTGAGGTGAAGCTTTTTTCAAAGCCGGAGCTGGTCGAAGAACTGCTTGGCGAACCGCATGGAGACGGCATTTTGCTCTTATCGGAGTCGTACTATCCGCATTGGGCGGACAGGGATACGGGATTATGCAAGATCATTCTCAGCGAGACGATCTCTACGACCAGGGAGGCGGAAGCTAACGTACAATTTCTTTACCGTTATCAGGCTCTTCATCAATTATTGGGCCAACTGCTTGCTTTTTATGGGGAAAAGCGGCAGCGCCCGGCGGTATCGCGCGAACGCAAAGGCACGCAAGTGCTTTCCGTCTTTTCCGGCACGGGAAACAGCGGAAAAACGGTAACGGCGATTCACTTGGCCAAGCAGTTGTCTTACCGCGGTGAGGCCATTCTATATCTCAGCCTGGAATCGGTAAGTTCGGCTTCGGCCTGGCTGCAGGGAGACGATCCGCAGTTTTCGCAGCTGCTTTACTACGTCAAAAGCTCCCCGGAACTGCTCGGGCCGAAGTTCGAGCTGCTCAAATCGCGGGATGCGCGGCTCGGCTTCGACTACATCGCTCCCCAGGACCATATTCGCGAAATGCAGGAAATGAACGGGGAAGATGTGCGGCTGCTGATTGAAGCGCTCACCGCTTTGCAGAAGTATGATTGCATCGTAATCGATCTGGAAACGTCGGTTCACCCCCGGACGTTAAAAGCGCTTGAACTGAGCAGCGAAGTGTTCTGGATCGTGCTGGACGATTTGCACGGCCTGTATAAGACGATGGCTTTCCGCAAGCTGGCCGGAACTATCCGGCGGGTGCATTTTGTGCTCAATAAGTTTACGGGCAAACAGGTCAATGATATGGGATCGCTGGGAATTAATCCGAGCAGCGCGCTGCCCTACATTCCCGATTGGAAAATCTTGCAGTCGCCCGAGCAGCTGTGGCAATCCGTTCTGTTTTCGGAGCAGGTGTACGGCATGTATGCAAAAGCCTGCAAGCACCCCGCGGAGTCCAGAGGAGCGGAGGCTTCATGAACCTGTCCTTGTTCGCTGATTTGAAACAGCAGATCAAGGAGCGGCTTGACCTGACTCATACGGTAACAGACCGTCAAATGCTGGAGCTAATCGAAGAAACCGTTTTTGCGGCGTCGAAAGAGCAAGAGTGGACATCGACTGAAATTCGCGAAGCGGTGGAGCGGATTTTTTACTCCTTTCGGGGACTTGACGTCTTGCAGCCGCTGATGGATGATGCCAGCGTTACGGAAATTATGGTCAATGGGCACGAACGCATTTTTGTCGAGCGCCGGGGAGCGGTCGAGCGATATCCGTACGCATTCGAAAGCGCCGAAAAGCTGGAAGACTTGATTCAAACGATTGTGGCTAAAGTCAACCGGATCGTCAACCAGAGCTCGCCTATCGTGGATGCCCGACTGCAGGACGGCTCGCGCGTCAACGTCGTGCTTCCGCCTGCCTCGCTCAGTGGCCCCGCCCTGACGATCCGCAAATTTCCCGAGCGCGCGATGGCGATGGAAGATTTGATCCGGCTGGGCAGCATTTCCACCGAAGCGGCGCAATTTTTGCAAGTTATCGTGGAATCGGGCTTCAATGTGTTTATCGGCGGCGGCACCGGTTCAGGCAAAACGACATTCCTGAACGCATTGAGCGCCTGGATACCGGCGGACGAACGCATCATTACGATCGAAGATTCGGCAGAACTGCAAATTCGGACGGTGCCGAACCTGGTTAGTCTGGAGACGAGAAACGCCAATACGGAGGGGAAAGGAGAGATTACGATCCGGGATCTGATCCGTTCCTCGCTCAGGATGCGTCCCAACCGCATTATCGTCGGGGAAGTGCGGGGCGCAGAGGCTTTGGACATGCTGCAAGCCATGAATACCGGACATGACGGCAGTCTTTCGACGGGCCATGCAAATTCTTCGGCGGATATGTTAAGCCGGCTGGAGACGATGGTGCTTAGCGGCGCCTCGCTTCCCGTCCAGGTCGTCCGCAAGCAGATCGCCTCGGCGCTGGACATTATGATTCATTTGAGCAGAATTCGCGACCGCACCCGTAAAGTAACGGAAATTCACGAAGTGTTGGGCGTTGAAAACGGGGAAGTGCAGCTGAATCCGCTTTTTGTTTTTGAAGAGACCGGAGAGACGGCTGGACGTAAGGTGCTCGGGAAGCTTGCCTATACCGGCAATGCGCTTGTCAACATGCACAAAATACGTATGGCGGGAAGACGGCTGCCGGACTGGTTTTCGCAAAGAGAGGAGAAAGTAATTTGACCATTGTGTTAATCGTGCTGGCGATAGCGGCTTTAAGCGGACTGTTCATTGTATGGCTGGAAAGGAGAAGAACGGCCGGTCTTCAATCAGACCGCAGAGAGCCGGGCAAGCCCGCTCCCGCAGGGAACAAGTTTGTCGATTACGACGAGTATTCGATGTCCGGCAAAGAACGGCTGCTCGCCGTCGGCATGCTGGCTCTGCCGGCCATTTTCGTCGGGTACATTTTTTACAAGAGCGCGCTTATTGCGTTGTTATTAGCTTCCGGAGCGCTTTTATTTCCGAAGATTCGCCGCAAACAAATGATCCGCCAGCGCAAAAACAAGCTGAACGTGCAGTTCAAACAGTCGCTCAGCTGCCTTTCTTCCGCAATGACGGCCGGCAAATCGATTGAGACTGCGTTTCGCGAAGCGTTGGACGATTTAAAAGTGATTTACCCGGACCCGGCCTGCTTCATCGTCGTGGAGTTCGGCATCATTTGCAGGCGGGTGGAAAACGGCGAGCCGATTGAGGCAGCCTTGAAACATTTTGCTGACCGCAGCCATTTGGAAGATGTGTCCGGTTTCACGGACGTCTTTCTGACCTGCAAGCGGACGGGCGGCAATTTGGTCGAGGTGATGAAGAGGACGGCGGCGGTTATCGGCGAAAAGCTGGAAATCACGCAGGATATCGCGGTTATGGTCGCGCAAAAGAAGTTCGAATCGCGTGTGCTGCTGTTCGCCCCGATTATTATTGTTGCCGTATTGGCGTTCTCTTCGCCGGATTATATGGAACCGCTGTATCAAGGCGGCGGGAAATTGATCATGAGCGCAAGTTTGCTGATGCTGGCGTTTTGCTGCTGGCTGACTCAAAAGATTATGGATATCAAGGTGTAACCGAAATGTGGATCACGTTGGCGGTGCTGCTCGAAATGCTCGTTTGCTGTGTACTGACGCTTCTTGGACGTCAAAAGTATAAACCGTTTTTGCGGGAACAACCGTATCCGTTTAAGCTCAAATGGCTGCTTCCCTTCAGTTTGTACATCATCGATCGGTTCAAGCTGATGGAGAAGCTGCCGGATTTTACAGCGCGGGTGCATCATAAGCTGCTGACGCTTTTCGGCAGAGGCTATGCGCTGCATGGTAGCAAAATGTTTTACGCGGAGCTCGTTTCAGCCGGGTACGCATGCCTGCTGTTTTTTTCCCTGCTTGCGGTTGCGGCAGACGGAGACGCCTCTTTGCTGGGGCTGGGCCTGCTGGGGTCCGTGGCCGTTCCATTGCTGCTGGTGCGCGATTTGGACGTGAAAATCCGCAAAAAGCAGCAGCACATGATTTTGGAGCTGCCGGAAGTGCTGAATACTATCGTGCTGCTCGTTAATGCGGGCGAAACCGTAGGCCGGGCATGGATCCGCTGCGTCGAAGCGAGGAGGGGGCGCGAGGAAACTCCTCTATTCAAGGAGCTTGCTCAAGCGGTCCGCGAATTGGAAATGAACATTCCGTTTGCCAAAGTGATGGAGGATTTCAGCAAACGCTGCGCCCTGCATGAAGTGTCGCTTTTTACCTCAGCGTTGCTGCTCAATTACAAGCGGGGCGGAAACGATTTTGTGATGGCTTTACAGGCGTTGTCGCTGGATCTGTGGCAAAGGCGCAAAGCGGTGTCGCGGACGCTGGGCGAAGAAGCCTCGTCCAAGCTCGTATTTCCGATGGTGCTTATTTTCGTTGTGGTGATGGTGATCGTCGCCGCACCTGCATTGATCATGATGAGGCAGCAATAACATACAAGGAGGAATTGAAAATGAGACGGATGACCGTATGGTTGAAAGCTTTTTGGAAAGATGAGGACGGCCTCGGCACGCTGGAGATTTTGCTGATCGTTGCGATACTTGTCGCGATAGCGATTATTTTCAGAAAATGGATCGTCTCCTGGTTTCAAAAACTGATCGGCGACGCCAACTCGGATCTGAAAAACAACAGTTCTGTAACGCCGTGCGCTCCGAGTCCGACAACGTCCTGTGCGCCTTAAGCGGTTCGCAGGTTTTGGCCGGGACGACAGAGGCAGCTTTACGATCGAGGCGACGCTCGTTTTTCCAATCGTGATGATTTGCACGTTAACGCTTCTGTTCCTGGGGATATTTGTATATCAAAAGGTTGTCGTCCAGCACATTGCCCGCTCGGCGGCGGAACGGCTCGCTTTCACATGGGACAACAGCCGCAAGGATTTGGCTTCGGGCAACTTCAATCCCGGTGAAACGGACGGTTTATACTGGAGGCTGACGCAGGACAGCGTATCCGATTTATTCGGGCTGCTCGTTTCCGGCCGGACTGCGGAAGTCGCCTTGCCAGGGGAAGCCGGCAGCGCTGCAGGCCAAGTCGAGAAAAAATTGGCGAAATCGTCCGCTCTATTGCCACCCGGGATCACAGGTACTGCACGCTATAAAAATTTCGTACTGGACCGCCAAATTGAGGTGGAACTGAATAAGCCGTTCCTCATGCCCCCATTCGTAGCGCGAATGCTTGGGTCTGCGCGGGTGAGCGGCAAAGCGGTGTCCCATGTGATCGAACCTGTTGAACTGATCCGCTTGACGGACATTACAAGGACGTACATCAAAGCGATAAAAGGGCGGATTTCCCCGCAAAAAGGGAAAGCGGCGCTTGTAGAACCTGCAAATGACGACGGTTCCGGTCCAAGCGTGACAATCCGTTCGGAACGGGAAGCGGCCCGCTATTTGCAAGCTCTCACAGGCGGGAAGGAAGTGAAGCTGGTTACGCTATCTGGCAAAAGCCGCACCGTTGACGCGCTGGACTCAAACGGCGTAGCCCATCAAGCTTTTTATACATTTACAGAACCGCAGCTTCTTGCCGACCAATTGCCCAAAGATATGGAACTGCTGCAAGAAGGTAAGCAAGTCAAAGGCGTCGTCTGGCACTTTTTTAAAAAGAGCGCAAACGGGAAAGGCGTTCCTTCGGCCCAATTGCGCAGGGAGCTGGAACAAAAAGGCATTGTGGTCGTCGTACATAACTAGAAAGGAGAACGTTTTTGAGGAAACTATTCGTATCCGAAACGGGGGCTGTTTCCGTCTATTTGATTCTGATCGTCGTACCTATCTTTTTGTTTCAGGCGGTTCTGATCGATTATGCGAGGATCAAGCTGGCGGAAAAGGAACACGATTTGGCTGTAAAAGCCGCCGTTCGCTCTGTGATGTCGGCTTTTGATCCCGATCTTCAAGCGATGGGGCTGTACGGGCTCGGTTTGCCGAAAGCGGAAGCCGAACGGGTTTTTCACGAAGTATTCGCCGGCAATTTGTCCGGCAGCTCAGGTTCGAAGCGATTTCATTACATCGATCAAACTCCCGTCGATCAGGACATGCGTCTGACTCCGGTCTATTCCTTGGCGAGCCACGCTGTTTTTGAACGGCAAATTTTGGAGGATATGAAAATTAAAGCGCCCATCGAGTTTGTGCTGGAAATTACGGACAAGTTTCAGAAAACCGGTACGGCTGAGCCCTTTCGGCAAGGATCGCAGTTTGCCAAAGAATCCGCAGAGCTGGAAAAGCTGCTGGAACAAAGAGACGAAGCGCTGGATGAAGCGTGGGCGGGCATGGAAGAGCTCCATACGAAAACGGCGGCTTATCATTCGTATTACGAAACCCGCATCGCCGAATTGAACAGCTTAACCGAGCAAATCGGCGTCCACACCGTTGATGGAGTAAAAGGCCAATTGCTGAGCGTGAAAAATCAATTGAAAACAGTCCGCGATTCGATCGCCGGGCTGGATATGAATCTCGCATCGTTAGCTGCGGCCGGAGCGCAAAGCTGGCAAACGATTCAGTCAATTATGGAATCAAGGCGCGCGCTTGAGGAGCAGGCTCAGGCGCTGGCTCAGCAGCAGCAGGATTTGGACAGATTGCTGGATTTGCTAGTGAAATACGCGGCGCTGCTTGCCGCTGTCAAGGTGGAAGCAGTGGCGAACGGCAGCGTTGTCAGCGGCCTGCACAAGGAAATCGAGCCGGCGCTCAAAAAAGCGAAGCAGGTCAATGAAAGCATCCGCGGCAAATTGAGCGGGATCGCGAACGGTACTGGCGGCGCTGCCCAAGCGTACGAAACTTTTCAAAGCGTAGCCGTTTTCGGAGACGATTATTTTGACGGCTATCAGACGGCGGCAGCGAGCATTAGCGCCCTTTTTGCCGCATTTCAAGCCGCCATTGAAGATGTAGCCTTGTATACGCCGGATAACACCGGCAGGGCGAACAACGCGAACGATGCATACTGGCGTACATCGAGCGGGTTTTACGCGAAGCAAAGCGCGCTTGAAAGAGCGAGGATCGAGAAAAGGAGCTCGATTACAGCTGCCAAACGGGAGCAAAAAAGCAAGATCCAATCCGTTTTGGACCAGGCGAAGCAAGCGATAGGCGGCTGCGGCATCGTCAATTCGCTGTCAAGCGAAGCCGAGCTGTACAAGCGACTGCAGGGCGATGGCGGCAGTTCCGCAGCCGGCAGAGGCTATTATCAAAAATATCGCGAGGCGAACGCCCAAGAAGGCGGTATCGGCAGTGAAGTAGCGTACGATTTGGAAAAATCGGAGCCCGTAAGCCTGAAAGCGATGTCCATGCTGGACGCTTTTAACGATGCGGCGGCTTCATTGCGCGACGAACTGTACGTCAATGAGTTTGCATTAACGAAGTTCAACTACAGAACGTACGGCATGGAGAAAGATCTGTCAGGCCAGCCCAAATCATCGAACGAGCTGGTTGATCCGGGAACACATGCTTTGAACGGTCAGGAGGCCGAATATTTGCTGTATGGCTTTTCTTCCTGCGCGGCCAATATTTCTTCGGCTTATGCGGAAATGTTTTCTTTCCGGCTGGCCATCCGCACTTTGGAAGCGCTGCTTGATCCGGAAAAGGAGCTGCTGAATATCGGCTCTCCTCTGCTCGTTCTCCTCGCTGCCGCAGCGGAAGGAGCGGTCAAAGCTTTTGCAGATATGAATCAGCTCGTCAAGGGAGAAGCCGTCGAGCTTTCCGCAAAAATAACTTCGTCAGCGCTCAGTTTGACTTACAAGGACTATTTGCGCATATTTTTGCTCCTGCACAGCAACGATTCGAAGCTGATGGCCAGAATGCAGGCGTTGATCGAACTGAATACCGGCAAAGATCTCGTGCAGGAAACAACTTACGTGCAAGGGAGCGCAGCAAGCTGGATAAGGCTGTGGTTCGTTCCGCAATTGATGCGGCTCATGGAGGGCACCGGGTTATTAGGATGCGAAGTGCAAGGGAACCGTTGCCGGCTGGCAGGCACAGCAGCATTTGCTTATTGAGCCAGGGGGGGCTGTCCGAAGAGCTCGGCAGAAAGGAACTTCCTTCGGACAGGCTCAGAGGATTGCGATCAGAGAGGTGTATCTTGGCATGCTCAAAAAATTTTATGCAGGGCAGCAGGGGGGCATCGTTTTGGAGGCGGCGCTGCTGCTGCCGGTTTTTCTATCATTTGTCGTGGGACTTATCGTGTTTATTCAGATTGCCGTCATGGAGATGGCACTCCAGAGCGCCGTATCGGAAACGGTGAAGACGGTGGCCGGCCAACTGTATCCGGTGCGGCTGCTCGTGCAAGAAGCGAAAGCCAGATATGAGCAAAGCCCTGCGGCGGATTTCGTAGGTTCGGCCATAGAGCGCATTGAGAGCGCCAGAAATCAAGTGTTGGGCGCCGAAGATTTTGCCGACGAATACGCTGCTTATATTCCCGATGCACTGCTGGAAATTGTCAAGTGGGAGAAGGAACTGCGCACGCAAGGGGAGAGTAAGGCGAGCGATACGGCGGACCAATTTATCGATGAACATGTTGCACCGCGAATCAACGCGGCTTTTACGCCGATTGTGTACGCATTTTGCGATAGCGGTGCAATCCGCAAGGAGAGCCTGAAGGTCGTTTCCGTTACTTTGCCGGGTATGCAAAAAGGAAGCAGCGCCTATTTCGCGCTGGAAGCGCAGGTGGAGTATACACTGCCGCTTCCGTTTATGAAGCGGACGATTGTTTTAAAAAAGAAAGCCGTAGAGCGGGCGTGGGTCGGCGCTTAGCCGGCAAGTGCATTCTGGCATACAAGAAGCAAAGGAGGGAGGGGTTCTTTGATCCATTTTGTATTGTTTGCTTTGATCGGAATTGCATTTTGGACGGATGCTCGGAAGTCCATACTGCCCAATAAATTAACGATCGGGGGAGCGGCAGCCGGTCTGCTGGTTCATGCGGCGACAGGCGGTTGGGGAGGAGCGCTTTACTCGGTTGCCGGCGCTGCCGCCGGATTCGGGATGCTGTTGCTGCTCCATTTGTTCGGCGCTTTGGGAGCCGGAGACGTGAAGCTGTTTGCCGCTATTGGCTCGATTATGGGAGTATTGTTCGTGATGCAGTGCATCGTTTACTCCGTATTATTTGCAGGCGTAATCGGGCTTACGATTCTAATCGCCAAAAAACAATTGACGGCGACAGGATACAAGCTCGCAGGCTGGCTTATCGCGATAACAGCGTATCGGGACACAGCAGCGGCTTTCGGGATGAAGCGGCAGGCCAACATTACATTTCCGTTTATGTATGCGGTTGTGCCGGGAGTCATAACGGCCTGGTGCTACGCTTTTATGTGAAAAGAGGTGTGTCTTTGGTTCAGGAAGTATTTGGGCTGCGCTACGATTTCGTGTACCGCCATGGCCACTACATGGAGCTCCATCGCGAAGGCGGCATCCCGGCGGGGGAGTTGTCCGGGCTTCAACTGCGCATGCTGGAATCGAACCGGATTCCCCGGCTGCTTCCGCTCGGCATGCAGGAAATGGATTTTCGCATCAGCCTGCTTTACAACTTGACCGGTAAGCGGATGCTGTCCCATGTTCTGAAAGCCGAAGGGCTTACAAGCCGGCAGTTCGCCAAACTGCTGTACGCCGTCGTCTGCACGTTGGAAGAAAGCAAAAATTATATGCTGCTTGAAACGCAGTATGTGTTGAAGGATAATTTTATTTTCATCGGCAATGACTGGTCCGACGTGTATTTGACCTATGTTCCGCTTGAGCGGCCAAAAGAAGAAATTCCCCTGCAAGTTCAGGTGGAAGGACTGGCTGTTCTGTTGGCGTCCAAGGTGAAAACAGGAGGAGACAGCGGCATATCACGATTCATCGAGTCCTTTTCGAACGAATGGGAGCTTGACGGATGCAAAAAGAGGCTGCTTGAGCTTCTGGACGAACAGGAGCATCCAAGGAGCGAAAACTGCGCCCCGCCCGCAATCGTGGAGCGGGCGGAGCGAACCGATGCCGCGCAAATCGGCGGCAGTCGGGCGGAATCCGGCTTGGCAAGCCGGAAGGAGGAACAACCGGCCAGCTTGCCGAAGCCGGTATGGAAAACGAGGGAGGAGGACGAGCCCCGGCTTTTCGATCAGCAGCCGGGACCGGCGTCCCCGGCTCTAATCACACTTCCGACACGGCGTGCAAAATGGATCGTGTTCGCTGTTTGTTTGCTTCTGACCGCGTTTATATGGCAGGATTATTTTTCCTCTCCGACGGAAGCCGGGCTGCGAATCGTATCGGGGATCACAGTTCTGTTTACGGATGCCTGGTTCGTAGCCGCCTATGTCGGTATTCCGCAGTTTTGGGCAAAAAGGTCTCCGGCTTCTTTGAAGCCCGCCGTTCAACCGGCGGCAGAAACCGGAATCGAAACCTTCGCAGCCGGACAACGGGGAGCGGAGGCGGAGCCGGAACCGGTTAACCTGCAGCAGTATTACCAAAACTTGCATATGCATACGACATTGCTGCAAACGGCGAACGCCAATGAAACAGTCTTTCTGGGAGCGGTGTTATCAAAACCGCAAGGGCCGCGAATCGAATTGTACAAAGATGGCGTTCAACATACGGCTGCGATAGAGAAAGAAAGCTTTACGATCGGCAGAGGCGGAGAGGGGGCGGGCACCGATTACATTTGTGATGAAACGGGGATATCGAGACTTCATGCCGAAATTTTAAAAACCGATGAAGCATACGCGGTGAAAGATCTGGGCTCAACGAACGGGACGTTTTTGAACGGTCAACCGTTAGTCCCCTATCAGGCGTACGCCTTGAAGGACGGGGATACGATTCGGATCGTCCGCATGGAGATTACGTTTCGCTTTTAGAGCGAAAGGAGCAATGGGCAAGCGAAAATAAGCCATTCATTGAATGCGTCCGGTAGATCGATTCAATAAATGGCTCAAAGGCGCTCTTGCAACAGCGATCAGCTAGTTGATTCGTTTAAACAAGTAGTGGAGCAAGTCTATGACCAGCTTATTATATGTAGTTTCTACGGATGCCCTGCGTTGTTTATCGTCGGTATTCGGGTCAGCTTTTTTGCTGACGGTGAAATTTATGATATTCATATACGTCGCGCCGGATTGCAAATTGGAAAGCGTGGACTCCAGTTCTGCCCAAACGAGCAAGTTTTCAGGTGAAATTTCGTCCTTTGACATGTCCATACTGTATTGTTCAAGATGTTCGATAATAGTTTCAATGAACGATTCATCCGATTCTCTGGAAACAAATTCAACGGCGTTAATTAAATCCGCGAATTCCGATCTGGCGAAAGGAATTAAAAAATAGCTGCCCTGCCTGATTTGAGAGTATAGGCTTTGGTTATAAATAATTTGAAGCTCTAGCGGCAGGCCGTTTACCGCAATATCTTTATATTGTTCGATAGCCGGCATGATGCAGTATTCGCTGTTAAAAGGGGACCAATTTCGCTCTTCGGTCTCGTAATGCAGCAAATCCGCGAACAGATATTGTTTTGCATCTTCAGATAGCTGTATGCAGGCGGTTTCGACGGCATCATTGTATTCCGCGGTCACAAAGCGAAAATACGTTTGTTCCTGATCTGAAATAACATCCAGCGTTTTAAGCGGCAGGAAGGAAACAATTCGATCGCTCCCGGTAGGCAAAGGAAAAAACAACCGTTCCTTTTTAAGGACAGCTTCCGAGCCGAAGTAGGCTCTTGCCGCTTGTCTGGGCTCGCTGCCGCGCTCAATAAACGTAACGGGATGCTTCATCTCGTTTTCCCAGCCATTGTTGAAATGGCCGTAATTGTCGTCGTGAATGTAGCCGTCGGACAGGACGCGCATGATTTGCAGAAATTTGTCATCGGCATCCGCAGCTATACCGTATTTGATGTGATACAAAAACATTTTCAAGGCGTTCGACTGTTTCCAATAAGGGACGTATGACTTTAGCCATGAAACGGAGTAGTCGGGCAGCGCGTTTCTGACAAGCGATATTTCAAACGAGTAGCCGCCGGATACGGATGTTAAAGGTCTGATAAACTCCCGCACAAAGACGTCTGCGCTCAAGTTCGGACAGCAATACTCTTGAATCGAGGTGACGTAGCTGTCGATAAATGTTTGAAGCATACTGCTGTAATCATAATCAAAAAGGTGCAGATGATAGTCGCGTTTAAGCACATGCAGCCAATGGAACATTCTTTTGGCAAAGATGATAGCCGCTAATTCTTTCGGGAAGCCGGTATCCGGCATCGCGAAACCGGACGATTCGGGGGAGAGCAGCTGTTCCGAAAGCTTTTCCGAATAGATGAACAGAGCAGCCGTGAAGTCCAGCTTTTTTTCCGCTTTTTGCTGCTGCAAACTTTCATAGGCATCCTCGATGACGTGCAGCATTGCATCATTTAATTCGTTGTAACGTTGAAATTCCGGAAGCCTGCTTTGGAATTGTTTTTTCAAAAAACGGTTGTAAAATGTGAGAGCGGTATGTACCAAACCGGAGGTCGTTTGTACGATTTCATTTTTCTTTTCCCGCACAAAGCTGGCTCTGTTCAAATTCACGTAGCTGCCTGTCTGTTCAAAAGCATAATCGACGCAGAGGGTGTCCCTCGAAAGAAGCAGGCTTGTCAACGCGCCGCTCAACGCTTGGTCATCCACCGTCACACCTTTATAGGCCAGATGGATGCGGGGGCTATCCCCGAATTCGGACGATGGAGCAAACCAGATCCGATGCCCGGCCCGTTTGTCATATATGTATACATGGACGGCGCCCGATTGGTCCCAAATTTCCGCATAATGGTTGTCGTCATCGATACTGTCGGTCAATTGCGCCGAATGTCCCCACAAATGCGCCGGAGGCTTATACTTCATGTTGACGATAAACGTGCCTGTAGGCGACTTCAACTGCGGACGCGCCTGCGGATGTTCTTTCTCGATCAGCGCCTGCATGTATTTAATTTTGAAATCAACCGGATTTGACCTGAAAAAATCGGATTTCAGCATGGGTGCGGCGCTTTCATCAAATAAATTTTTGTCGTTCCCGATTCGGACGATAATTCGCGTTCCGCGCGCCATCGGTTTGCCGTTTCCCGTTTTACGGGCATCCCAAATATCGCTCAGGACGTACCCGTTCATTTTCCCGGACTGGATGTATATTTGTCTGCCGTTTTCCAAATCGGCTTCCGATCTCGTCTGGATCACGATGTCGTCCGTAATTGAAAATACGGAGTGAAGCCCGATTCCGAATTCTCCGGTCGGCTTGAGCCAGAGCGGCATTTGCCTGCACTCCTCGGCATATTTGCCCGGCTTGCCGTCTTTCTTGCCGGTCTGCAGGATACGATTCACAAAATCATCCTTGGAGATGCCGGTGCCGTTATCTTCAACGATGACAATGAGGCTGTCCGCCAATTCATCGTTGCCGCAAAGCGTTTGCAGCAAATTTTGTCCGATATGTTCCTTTAACATGTGTCGGTCCTGCTCGCGCTGTCCGTCATAAAAATGAATCCGCACGTTGTATTTTTCAAATTCGGCCTGTTCGATATCGATAGGCAGTATGCCGCTGTAATGATCGTCTTTGATGCGGGTTCTAATATTGCCCTTTTGCAAATCGCGCCAAAACTGGATTTTCAATGCATCGAGCGAATTCTGGATCATTTCTCTTAAAGCTGCGAGTTTATCCGTATAAATATTTTCGCCGCTGATGAGCTGAAACGCTTTTTGAGCCGGGAAATCGAGCTTTAAATTTTTGTCTGTGAAATCTTCTTCGCCGTTCCTTTTTCTCACGATGAACTCGACCTGCGGGGTCGTGCCCGCCAAACGGTCCGGAACGATTTCATGCCACCGGTCGCGAAGGTTTCGGAGCTCATCTTCCAAGAGTTTCAGCCAGCCCCGCATTTCGGCGAGTACGTTCACATCGTCGCTGACCGACAGGATATGAATCTTGTCCGGAGTGATGAGCAGCGATTCAACCGAATTGTGTTTGTCGTAATGAGTCTGGCTCGTGCGGTTCAGTTTCGAATAGCTGGACAGAATAGCCAGGTCGTCGAACCTGTTGTTGTCCAAATCGAGCAAATCCCCGATCCGCAGCAGGATCGCTATGAACCGCGGATGAATGAGGTCGCCGAGACCGCTGGACTGCAATTGGCGCAGCTGCATGACCTCTTCGATGGTGTTGTTGTGGGCGGAGCAGAGCACAGACAGAAGGCGGATAAGCCGTCTCGGAATCTGATTGCCGGCGTTCAGCATAATATCGAAATCCTTTAGGCTGCCGGCGATTCTTTCTTCGCCCTTTGGGCCATGGCTGCGCCTGAAGTATTCGGCGATGACGACGCGGGTATGCTCCATCAAATCAAGAATGTACACATCCGAGTCCACCGCGCTGCCGGGCCCGGCCATAAAGTTTTTCACAAATTTTGCAGAATCGTCGACAAGCGCAAACTCGTCCAAAAAGATGCCGAATTCCGGAGTCGCCCATTCTTTTCTTATTTCTTCGTTTTTCAAAAACATGCCGATGTCATGCAAATAAGCCGACAGCAAAATTAAAAATGTATCTGTAGCGGACAGGGATCTGATCCGGTCTTCGCCAAGCAGCAATTCTACGGATGTGACGATGCAGCCGGAATGGGCGGCGCCGTGTTTGCTGTAATGCGGAAAATATAGTTTAATCGTTTCGAGCACTTCGCATATTTGTCTTTTATTAAACCTGAACGTATCGTACAGCAAGGAAAAGCTGCTGTCGGATCGGCAGCACTCCTCCAGGTGCCTTTCCAGCGAATAACGGCGCTGAATTTCTTGGTTTGTCATCTCCCTACCTCCGCAAATGTAGTTGAAATCCGGGTAATTGCAAATTTCGCCAATGCTCAGGGAATTTCCTTTTTTAAACATTCTTATAATTTTCTCTCATAAAGGTTTCCGGCATTTTTGCTATTTCCCGCCTTGCCTTGCTAGTGGTATAATAAAACGGTTGCCGAGAGGCGTATATTTTGACCATTCAAGCAAAAAGGGGAAACTAGCATGCTGACACATATCGTTTTGTTTAAATTGAAAGACCGCAGCCCGGAATCCATCGAAGCAACAAGAAAAGTGCTGGCTAATATGGAAGGTAAAATTCCCGTGCTCAAACATATTGAAGTAGGGACGGACGTATTGCGACTGGAACGTTCTTACGATATCGCGCTTGTGACCCGTTTTGATTCCGTGGACGATTTGAAAGTTTACGATGCGCATCCGCTTCATGAAGAAGTGAAGGTACATATGAAACAAGTTTTGGACGGAACGTCGGTTTGCGTAGATTATGAAAGCTGATCCCGTTTGAAAAACGATGAAAAACAGTGTAGTATCCTTATGTGAGGCTGCACTGTTTTTTCATTTCGCGCTTCCTCCAAACAAGCGGGGATACTAGTGCGCGAAGAAACACCAGACCGCTGCCGGAAAGGAGCCCCGCCATGAAAGAACAAATCAACCGGAGCTACATGGCCGGCATATTGGAAATGCTGCTGCGCACACCCAGCCCTACAGGCTATACGCACCATATCATGAGCAAGCTGGAGGCGGAGCTGCGCAAGCTGGGACATGATATGACCTTCACGAACAAAGGCTGCGGCGTGGTGACGATTCCGGGCGAACATGGCGGCCGTGTCATCGGAATTTCCGCGCATGTGGATACGCTCGGCGCGATGGTCCGTTCGATCAAAGAAAACGGCATGCTGCGGTTTACTTCGGTCGGCGGTTTTATGATGGGCTCTATCGAAAACGAGTACTGCCAAATTCATACAAGAGACGGCCGCGTCTACGACGGCACGATATTAACCGCTCATCCTTCCGTACATGTCTACGAAGACGCGCGGGAATATAAGCGCGATGAAGCGAACATGGAGATCCGCATCGATGAGCCGGTCAAGGCGATAAAGGACGTGGAAGCGCTGGGCATTCGTCCCGGGGATTTCATTTCGTTTGATCCGCGGGTGCAGATCAAGGACAACGGGTACGTGAAGTCGCGGCATTTGGACGATAAAGCGAGCGTCGCCGCCTTGTTCGGGCTGCTGGAGCTGCTGAAGCAAAACAAGCTGAAGCCTGCAGCGACAGTCAAGCTGTTTTTCTCCACTTACGAGGAAGTCGGACACGGTTCCGCCTATATTCCGGAGGACATCACGGAATTGATCGCGGTCGATATGGGGGCGCTGGGCGACGATCTGAGCGGCAGCGACCGCGACGTATCGATATGCGCCAAAGATTCGTCGGGGCCGTACGATTATCACATGACGTCGAAAATGATCGAACTGGCGGAAAAGCTGAACATCGGCTTTGCCGTCGATATATATCCGCGATACGGCTCGGATGCGTCTGCGGCTTTGCGCGGCGGGCGCGATATCCGCGCAGCGCTCGTGGGTCCCGGCGTACATGCGTCGCACGGCATGGAGAGGACGCATATGGACGCTATCGCCCATACGGCCGCGCTGCTGGCCGCCTATATTTTGGAGCCTGCTCGTTGACAGCATACGAAAAGAGGCGGATTGTCGGCCGGAAAGGAAGAGGATGACCCATGAACATTTTGAGCGTTCAAAATATAACCAAAAGCTACGGCGAAAAGGTGCTTTTCGACGATATTTCGTTCACGGTGAACGAGCGGCAGCGCATCGGGCTCATCGGCGTGAACGGCACAGGCAAGTCCACGCTGCTGAAGCTGCTTGCGGGACTGGAAACCCCGGATCGCGGCAAGCTCGTGCACGCGAACCATTTTCGGGTGGAATACCTGCCGCAGAACCCGGAGTTCGATCCGAACTCCACGGTTCTGGAGCAGGTATTCCATGGCGACTCGCCGCTCATGCAGACGCTTCGCGCCTATGAGCGGGCCCTCGCCGAGCTGGAGCTGGACGCCTCCAGCGAGAGCAAGCAGTCGCGGCTGTTCAGCGCCCAGCAGCGGATGGATGAGCTTGGCGCCTGGGAAGCCGGTACCACTGCCAAAACCGTGCTGACGCGGCTCGGCATCAGCGACTTCGACAAGCCCGTCGGCGAGCTGTCGGGCGGCCAGCGCAAGCGCGTGGCGATGGCCCGCGTGCTGATCCAGCCGGCCGATCTGCTCATCCTCGATGAGCCGACGAACCATATCGACAACGAGACGGCCGTATGGCTCGAGGAATTTTTAAGCAAGTGGAAGGGAGCCTTGCTGCTCGTCACGCACGACCGGTACTTCCTGGAGCGGGTGACGAACCGCATGCTGGAGCTGGACCGGGGCAAGGTTTACAGCTACGAGGGCAACTATGAGGCGTTCCTCGAGAAAAAGGCGGAGCGGATGGAGTCCGAAGCCGCCAGCGAAGACAAGCGGCAAAACCTGCTGCGCCGCGAGCTGGCCTGGCTGCGCCGCGGCGCGAAGGCGCGGACGACGAAGCAGAAGGCGCGCGTGCAGCGCGCCGAGGAGCTGCGGGACCGCAAAGTGGACGGTCCCGCCGATAAGCTCGACATGGCGCTCGCGGGGAGCCGCCTTGGCAAAAAGGTGATGGAGCTTGACTCCGTCACCAAAGCTTTTGAAAGCGGGAAGCCGCTCATGAGCGACTTCAGCTACATCGTGATGCCGGGGGACCGCCTCGGCATCATCGGCCCGAACGGCAGCGGCAAGTCGACGCTGCTGAACATGCTCGCCGGGAGCATCCAGCCCGACAGCGGCACGATCGAGACCGGCCAGACGGTCAAGCTGGCCTACTATACGCAAGAGAACGCCGAGATGAACGAGAAGCTTCGCGTCATCGAATACATCAAGGAAGCGGCGGAAGTGATTCGCACTTCGGACGGCGAATCGATCTCGGCGTCGCAGATGCTCGAGCGCTTTCTGTTCCCGTCCGCGCTGCAGTGGACGCCGATCGGCAAGTTGTCCGGCGGTGAGAAGCGCCGGCTGTACCTGCTTCGCACTTTGATGGGCGAGCCGAACGTGCTTTTGCTGGATGAACCGACCAACGATCTGGACATCCAGACGCTGACGATTCTCGAAGATTATCTGGAATATTTTCCGGGCGCCGTCATCACCGTTTCCCATGACCGCTACTTTTTGGATCGGACCGTCAACCATCTGTTTGCGTTCGAAGGGGGCGGCCGCATCGAGCCGTTCAACGGCAACTACTCCGAGTACCTGGAGGAGAAACGGCAGGAGGAAGAGGCCGAGCAAGCCAGAAAAGAGCAGCAAAAACAAGCTGCAGCTTCCAAATCTGCGGTTAGCGCTTCTGCAACTGCCGGCACAGGCACAGCTCCGGCGCAAGCCCGCCCGAAAAAGCTGACCTTCAAGGAACAGAAGGAATGGGACGAGATCGAAGACCGGATCGCCGCGCTGGAAGACAAAGCCGCTTCGCTTAAGCAGCAAATCGAGACGGCCGGCAGCGACTTCGACAAGGTCAGAGAGCTGTATGAGCAGGAGCAGCAGACGGCCTTGGAACTGGAAGAAGCGATGGAAAGATGGACTTATTTATCCGAGCTGGTAGAACAAATCGAAAGAAATAAGGTATGATAGTAACAAATATATATAAAGGCAGGTAAAATTTCCGAATGATAACCGTATCCAACGTGACGCTTCGTTATGGCAAAAGAGCGCTTTTCGAGGATGTCAACATCAAATTTACGCCAGGCAACTGCTACGGGCTGATCGGCGCCAACGGTGCCGGCAAATCCACGTTTCTAAAAATCATGTCCGGCGAAATCGAGCCGAATACAGGCGAAGTCAGCATCGCTCCGGGTGAAAGAATGGCTGTACTGAAGCAGAACCACTATGAGTTCGACGATTTTGAAGTGCTGAAAACCGTCATTATGGGCCACGCCCGCCTGTACAAAATTATGGAAGAGAAAGACGCTATTTACGCGAAAGCGGACTTCTCGGAAGAAGACGGCATGAGAGCGGCGGAGCTTGAGGGCGAATTTCAGGATCTGGACGGCTGGCAGGCGGAATCCGATGCGGCGGAGCTGTTGATCGGTCTGGGCATCCCTACATCGCTGCACGACGTCAAAATGAAGGACCTGGACGGCAACGAAAAAGTCCGCGTCCTCCTGGCGCAAGCGCTGTTCGGCAACCCGAACATTTTGCTCCTCGACGAGCCTACGAACCATTTGAACTTGGAATCGATCCGCTGGCTGGAGAACTTCCTGGCCAAATTCGAAGGCACCGTCATCGTCGTTTCCCATGACCGCTACTTCCTGAATCAGGTATGTACGCACATTGCCGACATCGATTTCGGAAAAATCCAGATGTACGTCGGCAACTACGACTTCTGGTACGAATCGAGTCAGCTGGCCCTGAAGCTGGCGCGCGACGCGAACAAGAAAACCGAAGAAAAGCGCAAAGAACTGGAAGCTTTTATCGCCCGTTTCAGCGCGAACGCGTCCAAATCGAAGCAGGCGACTTCCCGTAAAAAGCAGCTCGAGAAGCTTACGCTGGAAGATATCAAGCCGTCGAGCCGCAAATATCCGTTCATCCATTTCAAAGCCGAGCGCGAGGCGGGCAAGCAGCTGCTTGCAGTTGAAAGCCTCACGAAAACCGTTGAAGGCGTTAAGGTGCTTAACAACATTTCCTTTACAATCAACAAAGGCGATAAAATCGCTTTCGTCGGACCGGACGGCATTGCCAAGACGACATTGTTTAAAATCATTATGGGCGAGCTGGAAGCGGACGAAGGCTCTTACACTTGGGGCGTAACGACATCGCAAGCTTATTTCCCGAAAGACAGCCAGGACTACTTCAATGTCGATATCAACCTTGTCGATTGGTTGCGCCAATATTCCAAAGATCAGGATGAATCGTTTTTGCGCGGCTTCTTGGGACGCATGCTTTTCTCCGGAGAAGAAGCTTTGAAAAAAGCGAACGTGCTTTCCGGGGGCGAGAAAGTGCGCTGCATGTTCTCGAAAATGATGCTGAGCGGCTCCAACGTGCTCATCCTTGACGAACCGACGAACCATCTCGATCTTGAATCGATCACGGCGCTGAACAACGGGCTTGTCGATTTTGACGGAACCATTTTGTTCGTCTCCCATGACCACCAGTTCATTCAAACGATCGCCAACCGCGTCATGGAAATTACTCCGAACGGACTCATTGATAAAATGATTACGTACGATGAATATTTGGAAAACGACGATGTGAAAAAACAACGGGAAACGCTGTACGCCTAACCTGTTTATCAATTCGGATTAAGAAACGAACAAAGGCGCCCCGATCACGATTTCATCAGGGCGCCTTTGCGTTGCTGCTAACTGCCTCCGGTACGACGGCGTTGGTTGTTTACTTTTTTGGTCATTTGGCTTTTCATTGCCTGACCGTTTCCGGCTACATGCTTGGGATTAGCTTTTTGTGCGGCTTGATCCGCCTTTTTTTGCGCAAGCTTTTGTTTGATCGCGTCAGCTAGGCTGACTTTTTTCGGGCCTGTTTCTCCAGGCTGCTGTTCTTGATCTAGAGGCTTGTCTGACATACGGGAACACCTTCTTTACGTGAATATGCTTTTAGTATAATCGAATCGGGGCAAAGAAGAAAGGAGGTCCGCCGTTTGTTTGATCCGACTGTTTTTGAGAACGTGAAAGTCGTATTGGAAGGCTCCGTCTACGATTTGGATCTGGAGGGAACCCTTATCGTCACCCGCCGCTCCGATCAGATTGACATGTCATCCATGTCGCGCACGTATGCGATCGAATTCGCGATAAGCACGAAGAAGCCGAGCCGCGCGGAAATTAAGCTGCATGCACATCTCAGCGACCTTGCCGCGGAAATTTTGGAAAACCCGTCGGCCGCGCCGGGCTGTACGCTTGAAGTGAGGCTGTACACCGAGGTACGGCAGCCTGATCGCGAATGCCCGCAAATCGCCAAGCAGGTGAGCGGCATATGGGGACATCGCCCGGACATCAGGCAAAAGCTTACCTATGAATTTGGCGCCGATCCGGTCTGGTACGGCAACGAAATCGCTTTATCGTTCGGGCGCAAAATCGACGAAGGGCAAATCGACGATTTTCCTCATCTGATCGGCTGCGCCGTCGAAAGCTTGCTTTGGCTGGACGAACGGGGGATCTAGCATGCAGGAATGGACGCAGCAGCAGCTGCTGGATCACACGAAAGACGGGAACGGCCCCTCATTCGGAGTATTTTTGTACACGCCGTTCTGCGGAACTTGCCAATTGACCGAGCGCATGCTCGGCATCATCCTGACGATGCTGCCCGAGCTGCCTCTTTATAAAAGCAACATTAATTTTTTGCCTCAGCTTGTCCGCGATTGGCGAATCAAAAGCGTTCCATGCATAGTCATGAAAGAGCGCGATAAAGAAATGGAATTTTTGTACAGTATGAAATCAGTGGACGAATTGTATTTAAAGCTGCTGCCGCTAAGCAGGCCAAATAACGAAATAAACGGAGGTCATGAATGATGAGTACAGGATCCTTTCAAGTAGGAGACCGCGTTACCGCAGAGTACAAAACAGGAGGATATTACGGAGAAATCGTGGAACTCACGAATTCAATGAAGGCGGCGGTGCGCATTTTGGCCGTGAAGGAACATCCGGCGCAAGGAGATTTGCATAATCCGATGGATGGCAGCGTAGCTTTTTTTCACCAACGCAGAGCGCTTGCTTTCCAGGAGATCGCCTTGATGCCGATTTCAACGATCAGAGCCTACGCCGGCAACGTCCCGGATTATCAAGATTCACTGAAGAGAGCGCTTATGGCGCAAATGAACAAGCTGACGGATCTGGAAGCATGGGCTAAACGCTCTCTGCAGGAGCTTGAGACGCTCAGTAAGGAATATTTTCCGGAAAAATCCTAAGAAACTTCAAGGTACAGCTTCGTGCCGTCATTATATTTAAAAATAGCAACATCGCCGATGATCTCGATCAATGAGATCATTTTTAATTTTTTGCGAAATTCAAAATTAAGCTCAAGCTCCTTTAACTTGCTGGACAGTTGGCCCATTTGCGATCTTTTTTGCGTGTAATTGAGCACCGGGATCGCTTTATTTTTGAACTTGATAGTTATCGCTTGCATGTTCTTCCCTCCTATTCCGATCACTTTCAACTTAAGGATACACAACAAATGTTAGATATGTTTCATTGAACTATTAGGAAAGTTTTAGCCTTACGCATTTCGGGCTATTTTCAATGTATTCAATGATTTTTGTCCGCATGCTGTTGCGGCGGCAGATGCCCGGATTTATAATAGTGAAGATTGCATTATAAATTGTTGCGGAGGTTGTTAGTCGTATGAGTCAGCAAAGTCCGATTCGCATTGGAGTTATCGGCGCCGGGAATATCGGCAATGTCCATATGGAAGTGTTAAAAAAGATCCCGGAAGCGCAAATCGCTGCGGTAACCGATGTTTATTTGCCGCTGGCGGAAGCAAGAGCGAAAGAGTATCAGATCGAGAACGTATACGAAACATCGGAAAAATTGCTCGCTGACGCATCCATCGATGCGGTCATCATCGCCGTGTCCAACGAATGGCATGCGCCGATTGCCGTGCAGGCTTTGGAAGCGGGCAAACATGTCATGCTCGAAAAGCCGATGGCCATCAACCTCGAATCAGCTCAAAAGATCGTCGAAGCCGAGCGCAAAGCCGGCAAAGTACTGATGATCCCGCACCAGCTCCGCTGGGAATCGTTGTCGATGCAGGTGAAAGAACAGGCGGAAAAAGGCGCCTTGGGGCATATTTATCATGCAAAAGCGGGCTGGGTCCGGCGCAAAGGAATTCCGGGCTGGGGTACATGGTTTACGCAAATGAATAAATCGGGCGGAGGCCCTCTGATCGATCTTGGCGTACATATGCTGGATCTTTCCTTGTATCTCATGGGCAATCCTAAGCCAGTATCCGTATATGGCGCCACCTATTCGGAATTCGGACCGCGCAAAAAAGGTATCGGCTCCTGGGGAACCCCGAACTGGAACGGGACCTACGACGTAGAAGATCTGGCGACTGCCTTGATTAAGCTGGATAACGGGGCGACGCTGTCCCTGGACGTCAGTTGGGCTGCGCTGGTAGATTCGGATGAGCAGCCTTACGTGCAGCTGCTTGGCTCTGAAGGCGGAGCTTCCATCCGCGGCAACACGGGCAAACTGCTGGCCGAGGTATTCGACCGGAAAGCGGATGTCGATCTTGTCATCCCGGATCGCGACGAAGGCTCGCGTGTTCGAATGGCAAAGCATTTTCTGGCCTGCACCCGCGATGGCGCACAGCCGATTACTTCCGTTATGACCGGATATACGAATAACCTGATTTTAGACGCCATTTACCGTTCCTCACAAACAGGAAGAGAAATAGAGCTGAATTGGGACATCTAAGGAACAGGAGCTGCAGGCAGTGAACTGGGAGTTGTTCAGCATCATCGGCACGATCGCTTTTGCGGTGAGCGGAGCGATTGTGGCGATGGAAGAAGAATATGATATATTGGGGGTCTACGTGTTAGGGCTTGTGACGGCATTCGGCGGGGGCGTCGTACGCAACCTGCTCATCGGCAAGCCCGTAACATTGCTTTGGGAACAAGGTTTATACTTCCAGATTGCACTGTTTGCGATGACACTCGTGTTTTTCATGCCGGTACGATACATCCGACTTTGGAAAACATGGGAAGCTTTCTTTGATGCGATCGGCCTGGCGGCCTTTTCGATTCAAGGCGCACTGTACGCGACGAACATGGGCCACCCGTTAAGCGCGATCATCGTCGCCGCGGTATTGACCGGAATCGGCGGGGGCATTATACGCGATGTGCTGGCCGGACGCAAGCCGCTCGTTTTAAAAGATGAAATCTACGCGGTATGGGGCATGCTGGCCGGCGCGATGATCGGATTAGGCTGGGTGCAGGGAACGTGGCAACTGGCCGTACTTTTTGCCATCATCGTGATACTAAGAATGCTTTCCGTTGTTAACAAATGGAAACTCCCCAAAAGATCATTGCGCAACACAATGTCAGGGTAACCGGAAAGCGAACCGAAAGGAGGGACATCCGTCATGCACGATGAATCCTTGCAGCTGAAGACCAAAATCGCCTACGAAATGTTGGAATCCCGCGTCGTCACCGTCAAAGAACTGCAAACCGGCGAGCTCGAAATGTACGAAGTCGCCAAAGATAACGAGACCGGAGAACATTACCTCCATTACGCATACATGCATCGTAATTTGGCCGACACAGGAGTGCCGGAAACGTTCCATCATTTCATGCCTATCGATAGCGATGACGTGCTCGGACTTATTTTCGGCGAGCAGCCCTATGCGTATCCGGATCATTGGCATAAACCGTTTCTGCGCAACGGTCCGGAAGGCTTCTACATCTGGTTCGATCCCTCCTATGGAGAAGACAACCAGACAGACGAAGCAATCGCAGCCGAACTGCTGCTCAAACTCCGGCAATTCCGCGATCTCGGCCATGTCGACCCGGAATCCGTTAGCAAACTGCTGGAAGACCTGGACGACACTCGTAAGAAAAAAGAATAAAAGCAACCTCGTAAAACCTGCGACCGCTTGTCGGTCTGCAGGTTTTTTTATGTTCAGAGTCTTCCCCAAAAACCAGGGGTAAAGGAAGCAAACAACCTCCTAATGTACGCGTGATAAAGGATTAGGAGTGGCCATTCCAAAGGGCGTATCTCGCAGACGACTTCTTATGATCACTATCACTGCGGCTCAGGGAAACCTCATACACTTGTACCCATCCTTACGGTCGGCAACTTCCGTGACATAAATGTAAAAAGGTACCCTCACCGGACCGACACTCGATTCCATGCTCCAGGTTCACGGTTTAAGATTGGGCTTAAGAAAGACATATTACTTACGCTCCAGGACTGGTGTTAAGAAAACCATACTAGCAGAAAGGGATGGCAGCAGTAAGTAACGGGAAGTCGCGGGATTATTAATTGGGAATTAATGGGTGATGGTGAGAGTAGCATTTCGCAGATGACTCTATGTGACCACTATCCCTGCGGCTCAGGGGAAAATCCCATGCACTATTGCCCGTCCTTACTAACAGCAACTTCGGTGACCAATGTAAAAAGGTATCAACCCCCGGATCGACACTCGATTTCATGCTCTAGGTTCATGGTTTCATCAGACCTAATCCGATTTCTTGCTTTTTCTTTACGATCTAGGATCGTATTTTGGGGCATTCTGACTGAAGGGGATAGTGGCAGTTAAGGATAAGGAAATGGGGATACACGTCAGAGAGGGGTGATCAGGTTATCGATCTGTGAATGTTTAAGGAGAAGTTTCTGACCGAAGGGGATAGTGGCAATAAGGGCTGGGAAATGAATATACCACGGACATGGGAGACCTAGGTTTGGGGGGAGTTGTTTTTTATCGTAAGAATTAAGGTTTTGGTCCATATTATTAATGTTCAAAAATTGCCTGAATAGGGGGTTTGAGTTATATGGAGATGGAGTCGTATCAGTTTGCCGATCTGAACAGCAGGGAGGATTTGTTGAAGGATTTACGCGTCCTGGAAGAGCGGATGAAGCGTGAGTTGGAACAAGATATTGCTCTTATTGCGTATGCGCACAACGCCCGGCCGGCAGATAACAAGTAAGGGCAGAAGGGATTTGATTTCATGAGAAATATATGGACGAAAGCACTGCTGCTTGCTGCTTGTTGTGCGCTCTTGTTGGCGGCGTGTTCCCAGGCATCAACAGAAAAGCAGGCCGGATCCGCGAGTAAATATGCAGGGAATTGGGATGCGAGTTTGAAAAATAATGAGAATCCCTCTTTGGGCGCCAAGACGTTGAGCCAGACTTCGCAGCCTGTCAGGAAAGTTCCGACTGTGGACAGCTCCATGGCTCACGACAATGTGCATTTGGCTATGAACCGGGATTTGGCGGATCAGCTGATGAAAACCGCTCACGTAGGTTCAGCCGCTGTTGCGCTTGCCGGCAGTAATATTTATGTGGCGGTTCAACAGGCCGGTCAGGACCTACAACAGACTCCAGGCAGCGAGAATGATCCGGCGGCAGGGGCCGGGCTTTTTGGTTCAGGCAAAGGTGCTCAACTGGACTGGGTTTCTTCAAAGCCGTTGTCGGCCGAGAGTTCGCAAGCGATTAGAAGTGCGCTGCGCCGCGCTTATCCGGAAGCGAATGTTTTTATTTCGACTAATCCGCATTTTGTAACTAGAATGCTGTTTTATGATAGGCAGCAGCGCGAGCGGAAGACGATGGACGGTTATTTGAATGAATTTAATACGATGGTGCAGCATGCATTTCCGGATTATACGACAGGCCAAAAACGTTTGATTCCATAAAAAACGGTTTAATTTTGCAAACATTAGCCATAATAATGGTCGGGCAGTCCGTTCTGCCTACTATATGATTTTCAGGAGGAATTTTGAAACGATGCATCAGATTTTGCAGCAAATCAATCAATGCCAGCAAGTGATTTCCCAGATGATGGCGCAAACCCAGCAAGGCAGCCAATTGTACGAACAATTGCTGCATCAGGAGCAGCAAAATGCGCAGCAGCTCGAGCAATTGGCGCAGCGGGAACATCAAGCGGCTCAGATGATCCAACACGCTTTGCAAGGACACGCGAACGCGATGCAGCAAATGCAGCATTGCATGCAAATATGTGCCCAACTGGAACAAGCTGTTCATATGCAGCAGCAGTCCTATCAACAAAATCAAGCGTTCAACAATGCCGGGATGCAGCAGCAGCGGCACTAGAGTGAGCGGCTTGCCCTCAGCTTAACAAGCTGGGGGTTTTCCATTTGCCGGGGTGGGTGCGGCTTGACAACATTTTCTTCCTGATAAATAGTTATAGGTAGATAGGTCAGGAAAGGATAGGGCAAACAATGTCGACTTTATTCATACCGCAAGAAATGGAAGGACAAATTCGCGCGCAAAAAGAGCGGAATGAAACCGGTCTTACGCAAGAAGACGGAAGTTTGATTGGCAGTCCCGAGTTCGAGTCGCCGCAGGCAGAGGTGCTTTCGGATGCGGTTATCGCTTTATTTTTAGGAAAAAATGTGCTGTTGAAAGGACCTACGGGATCGGGCAAAACGAAACTTGCGGAGCATTTGTCTTTTCTTTTCGGACAACCGCTTCATGCCGTGAACTGTTCGACGGATCTCGATGCGGAAGCGCTCCTTGGTTTTAAAACGCTGACGCATGATGAAAAAGGAACGGCACGCATTGAATTCGTGCCCGGGCCGATTATGAAGTCGATGAGCAAGGGGCATTTTCTTTATATAGATGAAATCAATATGGCAAAGCCCGAGACGCTGCCGTTGATTAACGGTGTTTTGGATCATCGCAGATCGATTACGAATCCTTTTACGGGGGAAGTGGTTACAGCGGGTTCCGGTTTTCGGGTTATTGCTGCGCTTAACGAAGGATATATCGGAACGGTGCCTCTTAATGAGGCTTTGAAAAATCGTTTTGTGACGATTGATGTGCCATATTTGCAAGGGAAGTCGCTGTATCAATTGCTGCGGACGAAGTCGATTCAACAAAATGAGGTTTTACTGAGGTCTTTCGTTCAGCTTTCAGCGGATTTGTTGACTTTGATACAAATGGGGCAGCTTCCGGACGAAGCGGGATCGATCCGCGCTTTGCTGGATGCGTGCGATTTGGCCGCGTACATTCCTCCCGTACGTGCCGTGACCCGCGCCATTGCGGATAAATTGACGGATGAGAGGGAACGTGCTGCCGTAGTCAATGCGGCGGAGACGTTGTTCTAATCCGATGTTTGTAGGAAAACTGAGCTTGTTGGACGATAAAATCGACTCGATGCTGCATATGCAGCTGGCCGATCTGGCCCGGATGTTTACGCGTGTCAAGGAGCTGGAGGTTGAAGCGGCATATCATTCTCATTATGACGAAGCGGCGGCAAAAATGACGGTGAGTCAATTTTGGCGCGATTTTCCTGCGGCCGACCGGGAGGCGGGCATGAAGAGCGACGTCTATTTGCGCGGCATCGGCAGCGCATGGTTTACGGGGGCTTCGGCTGTGGACAACTATTTGGATTTTTGCATGTCTGCGGCTCTGCCCAGGTTGGCAAATCAACTGTTTGCTCTATGCGAAGACATGCGGTTGGAACGGATATGCCGCAGGCTTCGGCCCGGAACTTCGAAAGTATTTGACAGCAGGCATCGTATTTATGCGGCTTTTTTTCAGCATAAGTTGAAAATGCATATGAGCAAGAATGAGCGCGCGGAAGCGCTGGTTTTGCTCATTTATGGCTGGTTTACGGGAGCGGCCTGGGCTTTGCCGGAACAGGCGGACGAACAGGCGGCCGAGACGTACCGGACGCTTCACTCCTGGCTTCTGCCGCTCTACCCGCTGCTGGAAATGGCAGAAGATGCGGAGCATACGGCGGAAGTAGGCTCTTGCTGCGAGTCGATCATGGAGTCGCTGTCTTTTCGGGTGCAGCGGGATGCGCAGGCGCTGTACTTTTGGACACAGGCCGGCAGCGGCGTGGACGAGCCGCTGCCGGCCCGTTATCGCGGCGAGCTGGCGCGAGCAAAGCGGCTCGCCGGTGACGATGCGCTCCCTGCAGAGCCGGGGGAACGGCAGCTTCCGGGCCAGGAGCGGATGCCGACCTGGCACCGCGAGAGCAGTGACCGCAGCCCGGGGCTGCTGCGCTTTGAGCTGGAGCGCGGCACCCGGACGGCCGCGCAAGGAGAGTCGCCGCGCGAAGGCGACGCCGCCGACCAGGCGCTCGCGATCGCGCAGGCGCGTTCGCTGCGCGCGCAGCAGACCGGCGCCGCCGGAGGCGAGCGGCGCCGAAGCGAGGCCGTGCCCGCAGCCGCAGGGCACGGGAAGGTCGTCGCCGGCGTGCGCGCGACGGCGACGTGGCTGGCGCCTGGGCGGCCTACCGCGGAGCAGGAGGCCGCCTACAGGCGCATGAGCGAGCGTGTGGCGCCGCTCGCGAACAAGCTCCGGCGCGCGATACGGCGCACGCTGGAGCAGAAGCGGATCGCCCCGCGCGGCGATCGGCTGTTCGGGCGGCTCGACAAGCGCTTGACGCGAGCCGTGGTCGAGGAGGCGCCGCGCCTCTTCTACAAGAAGCGCGCGCCTGTGCCGCAGCTCGACGCAGCGTTCGCGCTGCTCGTCGACTGCTCGGCGTCCATGTACGACAAAATGGACGAAACGAAGCTCGGGCTCGTGATGTTCCACGAGACCCTGAAGTTTTTGCGAATCCCCCACGAGGTGGTGGGATTCTGGGAGGACGCGGACCGCGTCACGGAGCAGGAAGCGCCCAACCTGTTCCAGGTTGCGGTCGACTTCGGCTCCTCCTGCGCGCCCGGAAGCGGAGCGGCTCTGCTCGCGCTTGAGCCGCAGCAGGACAACCGCGACGGCTTCGCGATCCGCCGCATGGCGGAGCGGCTGCTGCGGCGGCCTGAGCGGCAGCGCGTGCTCCTGGTGTTCTCGGATGGCGAGCCTTCGGCAGCGAATTACAACGATGCGGGCATCCTCGACACCTGCGAGGCCGTTCTGCAAGCGCGCCGCCAGGGGCTGGAAGTGATCAGCGTCTTCCTTGCGAACGGCCAGGTTCATGAGACGCAGCAGTTGACGATGCGCAACATTTACGGGCGCAGCAGCATCGTCGTGCCGAACGTTGGCGAACTGCCGGAGCAGCTTGCCCCCGTTCTGCGCAAACTGCTGCTTAAATCTATCTTTTCATAAACAAATCCTTTACAATAAGACAGGTAAAAATGATCGAAAGTGCAGTCAGGAGGAACTTGATTCATGTACGGAGCACCTTTAACCCCCCGCGCGAAAAAAATGATGCTGCTCGGTTCCGGAGAGCTCGGCAAGGAGGTCGTCATTGAAGCGCAGCGGCTCGGGATCGAAACGATTGCCGTCGACCGGTATGCGAACGCGCCAGCCATGCAAGTCGCGCATCGCAGCCATGTCATCGACATGCTGGATGGCGAGCAGCTGAGAAGCTTGATTGAACAGGAGCGCCCGGATTTGATCGTGCCGGAAATCGAAGCGATTGCCACGCCTGTGCTCGTCGAGCTGGAGAAGGAGGGCTTTCGCGTCATCCCTACCGCAACGGCATCCCGTCTGACGATGGACCGCGAGGGCATTCGCCGTCTGGCGGCGGAAACGCTGCAGCTGCGCACCGCGAAATATGCGTTCGCCGATACGCTTGAAGAGTTGAAAGAAGCTGTGGTGCGCATTGGAACGCCTTGCGTGATCAAGCCGATCATGAGCTCCTCCGGCAAAGGGCAAAGCGTATGCCGGAAGCCGGAAGACGCGGAGCAGTCCTGGAACTATGCGATGGAAGGCGGGCGCGCCAAGAACGGCCGCGTCATCATCGAGGAGTTCATCCATTTTGATTCGGAAATTACGCTGCTCACGGTCCGTTCCGTATCGGGAACGACGTATTGCGAGCCGATCGGGCATATTCAAAAAGACGGCGACTACATAGAATCGTGGCAGCCTCATGCCATGAGCGAAGCGCACATTGCCGAAGCCCGGCATATCGCCAAAACGATTACGGATGCGCTCGGGGGCTACGGTATCTACGGGGTCGAGCTGTTCCTTTCGCAGGACGGCGTCTATTTCAGTGAAGTTTCCCCGCGGCCGCACGATACGGGCATGGTGACGATGGCGACCCAGGATTTGACGGAATTCGCGTTGCATGCGAGAGCTATTCTCGGACTGCCGATAACCGGCATCCGGCTGTTGACGCCGGGAGCGAGCTATACGCTGAAAGCGGACCGGGAGCAAGTGTCCTACACAATCAGCGGGCTGGAGGATGCGCTGTCCGTACCGAACACGCAAGTTCGCGTATTCGGCAAGCCCGAGACGAAAACAGGACGCCGCATGGCGGTCGCGCTCAGCAGCGCCGAGACGGTCGAAGAAGCGAGAAGCCGCGCCAAGCAGGCGGCATCCGCATTGAAGCTGAATTACGAGTAAATTCCGCTTTTCACAAGCATGGCATGGCAAGTTATCATCAGGAGGAAATTGCATTGGAAGCCAAACCAGCCAGATTGTCCCGCACGATTATGACCGAAATTATTTTTCCGGCCGATACGAACTTTCACAATACGATGTTCGGCGGCCGCGTCATGCATTTTATCGACAAGGTGGCAACTATAGCCAGCATGCGCCATTCCCGCCGGTCCGTTGTGACGGCTTCCAGCGACAGCCTGGACTTTTTGGCCCCGGTCAAGCTTGGCGAAGCGATTCAGCTGGAAGCTTTTGTCACCTGGACGCACCGCAGCTCCATGGAAGTGTACGTGAAAGTGGAATCGGAAAATTTGCTGACAGGAGAAAAGAAAACGACGGCAACTTCGTACTTGACATTCGTCGCATTGGATGATCAGGGGCAGCCTTGCCCTGTACCGGCGGTCATCCCGGAAACCGAGGAGGAGAAGAGGCTGTTCGAAACCGCCCACTCCCGCTACGAAGCAAGGAAAAAGCGCAAAGCCGAACGAAATCCGCTGTAAGAAGTTCCGGCCTTCATGAAACTCTCGCTGCCTTAGACCGTATACAATACTAATTTGTATACATTTTAGGTGGAGTAATTTGATGAACGCACACGAAATCGATTATCGGATTTTAGGGAACGAAATGCAGTACGTGGAAATCGAGCTTGATCCGGGGGAAAGCGTCGTTGCGGAAGCCGGCAGCATGATGATGATGGATCAAAACATACAGATGGAAACCATATTTGGCAACGGAAGCAACGATAATAAGGCTTTATGGGCAAGCTGTTCGGTGCAGGCAAGCGTCTTTTAACGGGCGAGAGCATGTTCATGACCATTTTTACGAACCGCAGCTACGATGGCAAAGAGCAGGTCGCCTTTGCGGCGCCGTATCCCGGCAAAATCATGGCTATGGACCTGCGGCAGTTGGACGGCAAGCTGATCTGTCAAAAGGATTCTTTTCTCTGCGCGGCAAAAGGCGTTTCGCTCGGCATCGCGTTCCAACGCAAGCTGGGGGCGGGTTTTTTCGGCGGCGAGGGCTTCATCATGCAAAAGATTGAAGGCGACGGCCTCGCCTTCGTCCATGCCGGCGGCACCATCTGCGAGAGAGTGCTCCGCCACGAGGAGATGATCCGCGTGGATACGGGCTGTCTCGTCGCTATGACGCAAGATGTGGATTACGACATCGAAATGGTGCGAGGCGTGAAAACGGCGCTGTTCGGCGGCGAGGGGCTGTTCTTCGCAACGCTTAGAGGTCCCGGACGCGTTTGGATCCAATCGCTGCCGTTCAGCCGTTTGGCTGATCGCATCGTAGCGGCCTCCGGCCCTTTCGGGCGCAAAGAGGAGGGCAGCGTTCTGGGAGGCTTGGGGAACCTGCTTGACGGTGACGGAAAATAAGACGAGCTTCGGAAAAAGCCGCCTGACTGGCGGCTTTTTGTCATCAAGAGGGAGCTGCGAAAAATATTCCAAAAACAGCATTGACACCTCTTCGGGGTGGTGCTAATATAAATGTAAATTAATCTTAGTAAACACATCGGAATTATTTATTATTATCCACCGGACCTCCGGAGATGATGTCGGTAATTTTGTAAATTCCAGCGGCAGCTGGGCATTTTATTCAAAATTATTTTAATGGCAGCGCGAGAGGGGTTGGCTTGGATAAGAACAGCGTTTACTTTAACACTCCAAAAGCGGTGCAGCGGGCGGAAGGGCGGGGCAGGACAGGACGTTTTTGTTCGGATACCGTTTATCTGACCGGGAAACCCTAGAAGCTGGAGAAGAAGTATCCGCACCGGTTCAACATAACAGATCAACTTGACACGAAGAAAGGAAGTCTTCCCATGGAACATACGATCACGATTCAGAGCGACAATACCGAATTGGCAGCGACGCTGCATTACCCGACCCATACTGCGCAGGGGGCTCCGACAACCGATTGCGAGCGCTGGCCGCTTATTATTATTTGCCACGGTTTCATCGGCAGCCGGATTGGGGTAGATCGATTGTTCGTTAAAGCTGCTCGTGAGTTCAGCGCCAAGGGGTACCTCGTTCTTCGGTTTGATTACGGAGGCTGCGGCGAAAGCACAGGCGATTACGGAGCCGGCGGTCTTGACGTTCTGATCGATCAGACCCGCAGCGTTATCGATTATGCGCTTACGATCGATTGCGTGGATTTAAGCCGGGTTATTCTCGTGGGGCACAGCCTCGGAGGAGCTGCCGCGCTGTTGACCGCAGCCAAAGATCATCGCGTAAAAACGCTCGTGCTGTGGTCTGCCGTCGCACATCCGCACAACGATATCGTAAGAATCGTCGGCAAAAGCGAATATGAAAAACTGCCGCAGGGAGGCTCGATCGATCATCATGGCTATATGCTGACAAGCCGTTTCTTCGAGTCGTTATCCCGGCACCAGCCGTTCGAGCAGCTTCGCAAGTTCAACGGTGACGTGCTCGTCATACATGGCACGGCCGACGAGACGATTCCGGTCGACTACGCCCCGCTTTATCAAAAAATGTTCTGGCTCCGCAAGGAAGGCCAGTGTGACATGGAACTTATTTATCATGCAGATCATACGTACTCGACTGCTTCCGCCACCAAAGAGCTGTTCGAGAAAACAGCGGATTGGCTGTCTTTTGTACAGAAACGCAAAAAAGAATGGAACGATTGGACGATTTAATAGTTGGAGGGATTCATGATGGCCAAACCTTTGGAACTGGATGATATTTGGGTGGACAGAATCAAACAAATGCTTAACGGGATGGAGTACGGCTCTGTACAAATTGTAGTTCACGACGGGAAAATCGCTCAGATTGACCGGACAGAACGCAAAAGATTCGAATCTCAAGCGCAGCAGCTTCAAGCGGTAAAAGCCGTCAAGCAGAGCAAAGCCTGAACGCCTGCCGCCTGCCTGTACACCTGAACCGCGATCCGTCCCGATGACGACTTGCCGCCAGCTCTCTTTCTTTGGAAAGGGGGCTGTTTTCGTATGCTTGAAGCCTTTATACTGAGAGTAACGACAATTTGGCGGGAGGAGCCTATGCGGGAGCGGAATTTCATTTGGCTGGACACGGAGGACACGGAAATTTTCGTATACGAATGGCTTCCAGAGGAAGAGTCCGGTGTTAAGGGCATCGTGCAGATCGTACACGGCATGTCGGAAACGGCAGGGCGCTACAAGCGGTTTGCCGAAGTTTTGGCAGCGCATGGTTACGCGGTTTTTGCCCATGATCAGATTGGCCATGGACGAACGGCCGGTTCGCCGGATCGGGTAGGCATTTTGGGGCAAAATAGCTTTCACAGGATGGCATGGCACACGGCGGGAATTACCGAATATGTGCGTTCCCGCTACGATAGCGATTCGCCGCTGTTCGTCATGGGACACAGCATGGGATCGTTTGTCGTGCAATTGTACATGGCAACCTACATGGCGGAGCATCCGAATCGGGTGCAAGGTGTTCTTTTGTCCGGATCGAACGGCAAACAAGGTCCGGTTCTCGAAGCGGGTCTGGCCATCGCAGCCGTTGAAGCCTGGCTTAGAGGGGACGATCATCGCAGCGGCATCATTCATGCGCTTACTTTTGGAGCGTATAACAAAAAATTTGCGCCTAACCGTACAGCGGCGGATTGGCTCAGCCGGGATCCGCTGGAAGTCGATGCTTACGTCGCCGATCCTTACTGCGGCGCCGTTTTTACAGCCGGGTTTTACCGGGATTTTTTCAAAGGGCTCAAAACCATTCATCAGCCGAAGCTGCTGGTCCAAATCCGCAAAGATTTGCCGATTTTTGTTTTTTCGGGGGATCGGGATCCGGTCGGCGATTGCGGCAAAGGGGTTCGGCGGCTGCTCGACATGTACCGCGAGCTCGGCTTGCGGCAGGTGACCGGCAGGCTGTATCCGGACGGACGCCACGAGATGTTGAACGAGATCAACCGGGATGAAGTGATGCGGGACATTGTGAAATGGCTGGATACTTATGCGCAATTGTAGGTGGCGGACGGACGCCATCTATTTTTTTGGTGAACGACAGATGGCCTACACCGTCAAAGAAGTTTTGCAAATGACCGGGATCAGCGTCCGCACGCTGCATTATTACGATGAGATCGGACTGCTCAAGCCCGCTCATTATGGTGAGAACGGTTATCGCTACTACGAGCAGGGGTGCGCAGCGAGAATAAACTCAGCGGGAACTGGAATAGGCTCTAACCCCTAGTTAGCCCCGGGCATTTCGCTCCAATTGGGCGCGAATGCCTTTGCGGTCGATCTGTATCCAGTACTCGACGATTTTGCCTTGGGTTACGCGGTAAACGGCGCTGGCGATTTCGACAACCGTCTTGCCCGTCGGCGCGAAGCCGTCGACTTCGCCGACATGGGTGCCCGTCTGCTTCCAGCGCACATAGACCCGGTCATCCTGGCAAAGCAATTCCTGGATTTGCAAATCGAACGGACCGTAGGCGGCCGCCATCTCCCGGACATGATCGGCGTAGTTGCCGGGAGTCCGCTGCACGGTTGTCTCCTGCTCAGCCGTCATTTGATGGGCGAGAACTTGGCCGGCCATCCATTGATGGGCGGTATCGGGGTTTTTGCCGGAACGGACTTGCTCAAAAAATTGCCGTACGACTTCTGTCAGGGACATGCGTTTCCTCCATCCTTTCCTCGCAATAAACTGAATGATATGTGTGTTCGTCTACTCTATTGTACAACGTTTTGAAGGAGGAGACGAATCGCTCGATGGACAAGGATACAATCCGTCAAGATTTCGACAAGCTGGCCGGCGTAGAGCAGGAGAAATGGAATCACAACTCGCACTATCACGGGTTTTTGGTGCAGTACACACCTCGCAATTGCGGGCACGCACTGGATATCGGCTGCGGAAAGGGTGAATTCACGCGTATTGTCGCTGAAAAATCGAAGCATGTTGCCGGTTTGGATTTATCCCCAGGCATGCTGGAAAGGGCGCGGAAACGCTCCGAATCGTATCCCCATATTACATACTTGAACGCCGATATTATGGAACTGCCGTTAGAGGAACGATCGCTCGATTTCATCGCTTCGCTTGCCGTTTTCCACCACCTGGATCTCGGCCTGCTGCTGCCCAAGCTGAAAAAAGCGCTTCGCCCGGGCGGCGTGCTCGCCATTTTGGATCTGTATGAGCAGAGCAGGTGGGAACAGCTCGCCAACCTGTGGGCCGCGCCGTACAGCCGATTGCATTTGTGGCGAAAAAAAGCGTGGCAGACGGAAGCCGAGAAGTTGGCCTGGCAAGAGCACGGCGCGAATGACGTGTACATGACTTCGCACGAGCTTAAAAAGCTGTACGATGCCCATCTGCCTTCCCATCGGTTCAAGCTTCACTTGTTTTGGCGCTATTCGGTCGTGTGGGTGAAAGAGTAAAAAAAATCAGCCTCGGCGATGCGGCGACGGATGAAATCGCTGCAAGACAGCTTTCAGATCGGTTGCGCGCTGCATCAACATCATCCAGTCCGCAAATGGCCTGTTGGATGATGTTTCATTCTACTTGATTAGCTATCTGGAATAATTTAACATAAAATTATTAAATTTATGAGAGGGGCCTAATTTATGGTTAATATTCGACCGGTTGAACTCCGCGATGTGGATACGATCTATAAGTTTAAGTTGGATGAAGAAGTGATGTTCTGGGCGGCAGGAGGGTTTGGCAATGCGATTCCTGCACGAGAGCAGTTAGTTGAAGAGGTCCGAAAACAGTCACCCCAAGATACGCAGCGCGCTTTTGTGATTGAGGTACAAGAGGATGCTCAAGAGGAGCCTATAGTAATTGGCCAGATTTCCTTCAACAATATGGACCGGTTAGCGCGAAGGGCAACAATTGGCATGCTGATTGGCGACCGCCACTTTTGGGGCAAAGGGTACGGGACGGCTGCATTGTCGGAATTTGTAAAGATTCTATTTGCGCGCTATAACCTAAACCGTATTGACATCGACACGTTTGCTGATAACAAACGGGCGATTCGGTGTTACGAAAAAGTAGGCTTCACTGTCGAGGGTGTACGGCGTAAAGCCTTGTGGACGATGAATGGCTTCCGGGATCAGGTGATCATGGGTCTTCTTCAGGAAGAGTGGCTAAGCAGAAATGGAAACACGTCGTATTACTTGTGATATTTTCGAAGTAACGGGCGCCTAATGTTTGGCGCAGTTGTGCTTTCCCGTTCGTGCCTACCCTATCGCGGTTATGCGGCTGCATGGCGGGCGTTCATGGGACGGTTTGCAAGCCAGGACAGGAGAAAACCTGCGAAAGTACAGTTTTTTCCTGCAGAAATGGTTCGTTTTGGTGAAAAGCCTGCGAAAGTGCAGGAATTTTCGTCAAAATGAACCTGAGTCCATCTGCGCGGCGAAAAAGCCTGCACAATTGCAGGAATTTTTCGTGGCTAGTGGATCAAGGGTGCAAATTCATGTATTTTTGCAGGTTTTCTTCGCACCGCCCGGCAGATCATGGCTATCGACTCGGGCGTGGGGAGCCGGGGGCCGTAAGGGGGTCGGCACCCGCCTACGGCAGCAGCGTGCGGAACTCCGCGGTCAGCAGCGGCACGACCTCGAACAGATCGCCGACGATGCCGTAGTCGGCGACTTTGAAGATCGGCGCCTCCGGGTCCTTGTTGATCGCGACGATGACGCGCGATCCGCTCATCCCCGCCAAATGCTGGATGGCGCCGCTGATGCCGCACGCGATGTAGAGGACCGGCGTCACGACCTTGCCGGTCTGGCCGATCTGCATCGCGTAATCGCAGTACCCCGCGTCGCACGCTCCGCGGGAAGCCCCGACAGCGCCGCCGAGGACGGCAGCCAGCTCTTCGAGCGGCTTGAAGCCATCGGCGCTGCGCACGCCCCGTCCGCCGGAGACGACGATTTTGGCTTCTGCCAAATCGATGGCGCCGGACGTTTTACGGACGACCTCCCTGACGACGGCGCGCAGGGAGGGAGCGGGATAGGCAACATCGATGACGGCGGCTTGACGCGAAGCGTCAGGCTCCGGGGCTGCGATGTTGTTCGGCCGGATCGTCACGATCCACGTTCCGTCCGGATCGGCAAACGCTTTCTTTTCGACGGCTTTGCCTGCGTAAAGCGGGCGGGTAAAGACGACGCCATCCGCGCCGCGCTCGATGGCGGTAACGTCCGAGAGCTGGCCGGCTTGCAGCTTCGCGGCCGCGAGCGGGGCCAAATCCCGGCCGACGGCCGTGTGGCCGAGGAAAACGGCTTTTGCCCCTGCGGTCCGTACGACCTCAAGCAGGGCGGCCAAATAAGCTTCCGGATTGTACGCGTCCAAATCCGGGTGCTCAACGGCGTAGACGGCATCGGCGCCGCAGGCCGCCAATTGCCCGGCATGCGCTTTGCTGCCGGGGCCGCCAATGAGCGCAGCCGCTATGCGGTCGTCCGCCTCCGCGGATAGCCGGGCCGCGCGCAGCGTTTCGAGCGATACTTGGCGAAGCTTGCCGCCGCGGGCTTCCGCAACAACGAGAAATGGTTGTGCCATGCAAACATCCTCCTTTGAGTTCCTGTTTTCAGATAACTTTGGACTCGTGGCGCAGAGCCAGCACCAATTCTGCGGCCTGCTGCGGAATGTCGCCTTGCAAAATCCGGCCCGCCTTGCGCTGCGGCGGGAGCGCGAGCCCGACGCGAACCGTACGGGCGGCGGTCCCGGCAGCGCCGATATCGTCAAGAGTGAGCTGCCGGAACGGCTTTTTCTTGGCTTTCATGATGCCGGGAAGAGAAGGGTAACGAGGTTCGTTCAAGCCCTGCTGAGCGGTGAAAAGGGCGGGGAGCGGGACTTCGATCACTTCGGTGTCGCCCTCGGCGTCGCGCTGCGCGACAGCGATGCCGCCGGCGATGTCCAGCTTCGTTACGGCCCCTGCATGCGGGAGGCCGAGCAGGGCGGCAAGCCGAACCGCCACCTGGCCGGAACCGTTGTCGACGGAAAAATTGCCGCCGAGAATCAGGTCGACAGGCTGCGTCTTCAAATAAGCGGCCAAAATTTCGGCAACTTCGTATTCATCCCCGCTAATGCGGCTGTCTGCAATCAGCACGGCCTCGTCCGCCCCCATCGCGAGCGCAGTCCGCAGCGCTTCCGCCGTCCGTTCGGGACCGACGGAGAGCAGAGTCACTTTGCCTCCGAGACCGTCGCGGATCCGTATCGCTTGCTCGACGGCATATTCGTCGTATGGGTTAATGACAAATTTAACGCCTTCCTCCACAATCGCTCCGCCTTCGACGGCGATTTTTTCCTCCGTATCGAACGTTTGCTTCAGCAGTACAAAAATGTCCATAGCCAAGCTCCTTTCCGAATATACATGTAGAGAGTGCTAGCTTTCGACGCCTTTCATGAAAAAATCGATCGTGCCCTTCACCTGCGCGGATAACCGGTACTTTTGCCCGGAGATGAGCCAGGAGGTGACGACTTCGTCCATCGCTCCGAACAGGAGGAGCCTGACGAGCTTGACGTCCAGATCGGCGCGGAAGCTGCCGTCTTGCTTGCCTTTTTCCAGTATATTTTCGATCAGAACAATATATGGCTTGACGGCGGTGCCGATTTCTTTGCGCAGCTCCAGGTCGCTTTGCCGCAGCTCAATTTGGGTAACGTAGGCGAGCGGGAGATTGGCTTCCAACTCCGAAAAGTGGATCTCGCACACTTTGTACAGCGCTTCTTTGGCGCTCATGCGCTCGTCGAGTCCGCTGTTGAACTTT
The DNA here is from genome assembly GCF_057749925.1 of Paenibacillus sp. sgz302191. Lineage (NCBI taxonomy): Bacteria > Bacillati > Bacillota > Bacilli > Caryophanales > Paenibacillaceae > Paenibacillus > Paenibacillus sp. sgz302191. The sequence continues at coordinate 11,035 of NZ_JBYLHY010000036.1, read as the reverse complement.
TCAACAAGCTCGCCGAGCTTTTCCCGGAACAAGCCGGTCAAAATATCCTCCTTGCGCTTGAAGTACAAATAGATGGTGCCGTCCGCAACGCCAGCTTCTTTGGCTATCCGCGATACTTGCGAACGGTGGAAGCCGTGTTCCGCAAAAACCCGGAGGGCGCCTTCGAGAATCGCGTAATATTTATCAGGCTTTTTGCCGCTTGTCAATCGGATCACCCCGGTGCAGAATACAAATATTTCTGAATGAATACTCATTCATTTGGTGATTTCATCATAAAATAAGGCTGACCCCCTGTCAATGAATGGTTTACGGAAAACGCAGCAAGCCGGAGCTCACGCACAGGTCGCAGCATCTATGAAGCATTGTTCACGTATGGTTGCCATAGCGGGTGAATGTTGCTTTTTTGCGTTGTCCGATGCTGTGTTTTGAAGAAAGTTGGTTTCCGGGAGGGTGATCGATGTGAACGGTACGTTCGTTCAGTTTGCGCTGTTTGTTGCGGTGGCCGGATATGCGGTTTATTTGTTCGGCTTGGCTGTATATCGCCGCTATTTGTACATTCGTCTCGGAAAGCCGGTGAATTTGAACAGGGAGGTGAAGGAGCGGCTGCGCGAATTCGCGGTCCAGGTATTCGGGCAGACGAAGCTGCTGAAAGACCGCCGGAGCGGGGTGATGCACATCATCATTTTTTACGGCTTTCTTATTTTGCAGCTGGGGGCGCTGGACCTGATTGTGAAAGGGCTGATCGGAAAAGGGCTGCCGATTCCCGGGTACGCATGGTTCGGTTTCGTTCAGGAGTTGACGGCGGCGCTCATCGTGCTGGCTATCGGCTATGCGGCTTACAGGCGTTACGTCGAAAAGCTGCAGCGGCTCAAAAGGGGCTGGAAACCGAGCGCAGTACTGTTTTTTATCTTCTTTTTGATGCTGTCGGTGCTCTTCACGATGGGCTTCGAACGGCTGAGGGAAGGATTGGAACCCTCTGCGCTCGCGCCGATTTCGTCGCTCCTTGCGGGCGTTTTCGGCGGGATGTCCCGATCTGCGGCAGCGGCGGCTTTTTATGCGGGCTGGTGGGTTCATTTGCTGATTTTTTTGTCTTTTCTGGTTTATGTGCCCCAGTCCAAACATTTCCATATGATAACGGCGCCGGTCAACATTTTGCTGCGCCGCACCGGACCGGCGGGGAAGCTCAGCACGCTCGATCTGGAAGATGAGCAAGCGGAATCGTTCGGCGCCGGGAAGGTCGAAGATTTTACGCAAAAGCAGCTGCTTGATTTGTACGCCTGCGTGGAGTGCGGCCGCTGCACGAGCGTCTGTCCGGCTCATACGACGGGCAAAATGCTGTCGCCGATGCATCTGATCACCAAGCTGCGCGATCATTTAACGGTAAAAGGCGCAGCGGTCACCTCCAAATCGCCGTGGGTTCCGGCGTTCGCTTTTGCCGGGGGCGGCGATCCGAACCCGCTTGCGACCGAGCTGATCGGCGGCGTCATCACGGAGGAGGAGCTGTGGGCCTGCACGACATGCCGCAATTGCGAGGACCAATGCCCGGTCGGCAACGAGCACGTGGACAAAATCGTCGATATGCGCAGGCATCTCGTCCTTACGCAGGGCAGCATGCCGCACGATGGCCAGCGCGCTTTGCTTAATATCGAGAGGCAGGGCAATCCATGGGGCATCAGCAGGAGCGACCGGGCCAAGTGGGTGAAGGAGACCGACCCGGACGGCGAGCTTCGCATCCGCACGGTCAAAGAGAACCCGGATTTCGAATACTTGCTCTTCGTGGGCTCGATGGGTTCGTACGACAACCGCAGCCGCAAGGTGATCCGCGCTTTCGTCAGGCTGATGAACGAAGCAGGCGTTTCCTTCGCGATTTTGGACAGCGAGGAGAAAAACTCCGGCGACACGCCGCGCAGAATGGGCAATGAATTTTTGTTTCAGCAGCTGTGCGCCGACAATATCGCGGTTTTTCAAAAATACAATGTGACGAAAATCGTCACGGCCTGCCCGCACACGTATCATACGTTTAAAAACGAGTATCCGGACTTCGGTCTGCAGGCGGAAGTTTACCACCACACGGAGCTGCTTGCCTTATGGGTAAAAGAGGGACGGCTGCGGCCCCGCCACGAGGTGCGGGAGCGAATTGTGTATCACGATTCCTGCTATCTCGGACGCTATAACGAAGTGTACGAGGAACCGCGCAGCGTGCTTGGAGCGATCCCCGGCGTCCGGCTTGTCGAGCAGCCGCGCTCGCGCGCAAACAGCATGTGCTGCGGCGCCGGCGGCGGCATGATGTGGATGGAGGAGAGCGCAGGCACGCGCGTCAATCTGGCGCGAATCGAGCAACTGCTGGCCGTAAATCCGACGGTGATCGGTTCGGCGTGCCCGTACTGTTTGACGATGATGGAAGACGGAACGAAGCTGAAGGAGATCGAAGAACGGGTACAAACGCGCGATATTGCAGAAATTTTGGAAATGTCCGTATTCGGAACGGCATAAAATCATTGTGATGAGCATTCGGCTTTATGCCAAGCGCTGCAAGCGAGGCCGAAGCACAACGCCCAGGAGGTTATCCGCTATGACCAAAATCCGCACAGCCGCAGTTATCGGTTCCGGAGTGATGGGCTCCGGTATCGCCGCTCATTTAGCCAATGTCGGCATCCCCGTACTGCTGCTTGATGTCGTGCCCGCAAGCCTGCTCCCCGAGGAAGAGGCGGCAGGACTTGCGCCGGACGATCCCAAAGTAAGAAACCGGCTCGCTCTGAACGCCGTTGAAAAGCTGAAAAAGACGAACCCGGCCCCGCTTTTCAGCGAAGCGTTTGCCGCAAAAATTACGCCGGGCAATATCGAAGACGATTTGCCAAAGCTCGGCGCTGTGGATTGGATTATCGAAGCGGTCGTGGAAAGCTTGCCCATCAAGCAGCAGCTGCTCGGCCGTATCGAAGCGGTGTGGACGCCGGGGACGATCGTGAGCTCCAATACGTCCGGCATTTCCATTCGCGAAATGGCCGAACACTGCAGCGACGCGTTTAAAAAGCATTTTTTGGGCACGCATTTTTTCAATCCGCCACGCTATATGAAGCTGCTCGAAATCATTCCGGGCGAGCGCACCGACCCGGCGATCGTGGCATTCATGGCGGCATTCGGCGAAAAGAAACTGGGCAAAGGCGTCGTGCAGGCGAAAGATACGCCGAATTTTATTGCCAACCGGATCGGCACGTACGGACTGCTGGTCACACTGCGCGAAATGCTGAGCAAAGGCTATTCCGTGGAAGAAGTCGATGCGGTGAGCGGTCCCGCCATGGGCCGGCCGAAAAGCGCGTCGCTGAGGACGCTCGATCTGGTCGGGCTCGACACTTTTGTCCATGTGGCGGACAATGTGTTCCGGCATGCGGCTGACGCGGAGGAAAAAGAGGTGTTTGGCACCCCCGAAGCGATTCGCGGAATGGTCGCCAAAGGCTGGCTCGGAGAGAAGCGGGGGCAAGGCTTTTATAAAAAAGTGGCCGGCGACGGGGGCAAGGAGATTTTGGCGTTGAACCTGCAGACGATGGAATACGCTCCCAGCCGCAAAATAAGCTCGCCCTCGCTGGAAGCGGCGAAGCAGGCCAAAGGGGCCGAGGCCAAATTGCAAGCGCTGCTAAACGGGAAGGACCGGTATTCCGAGTTGGCATGGCGGCTGCTGAAGCCGGTGCTGCTGTACTCGGCGGAGAAGCTGGACGAAATCGCCGATTCGATTGCTGAGGTGGATCGGGCGCTCAAATGGGGCTTTAATTGGGAGCTAGGCCCTTTTGAAACGTGGGACGCCATCGGGCTGGCGAGTTCCGTAGAGCGTATGGAATCGGAAGGAGACGCGGTTCCGGCTTGGGTAAAGGACTGGATTGCGGCAGGACATGACAGTTTTTACCAAAACCGCAGCGGAGGCACTTTTTATTACTGGCACAACGAGTACCGGGGCCTGGAGACGAGGCCGGAAAACATTTCGCTGCAAGCGCTCAAGCGGCAAAACAAAACGGTCCGCTCGAACAGCGGAGCGAGCTTGATCGACATCGGGGACGGCGTCGCATGTCTCGAGTTCCATTCGCCGAACAATGCGATCGGCGCGGACATTTTGTCGATGATTTCGCAGAGCGTAGACGAAGTGCGCCGCAACTGGCGCGGTCTGGTCATCGCGAACGAAGGCAAACATTTTTGCGTCGGGGCCAACCTCATGCTGCTTCTGATGGAGGCCCAGGATGAAGAGTGGGATGAAGTGGACGGCATTATCCGCTTGTTTCAAAACACGATGACGAAGCTCAAAGGGCTTGAAAAGCCTGTAGTGGCGGCGCCTCATAGCATGACGCTCGGCGGCGGCGTGGAGGTGTGCCTGCCGGCCGATCAGATCGTCTTCTCCGCGGAGACGTATTTCGGGCTCGTCGAAACGGGCGTCGGCCTTATCCCGGCAGGCGGCGGCTGCAAAGAGATGGCGCTGTGCATCAGCCGGCTGACCGACAATCCGGAGGTCGACCTGCAGCCGTTCGTCAATAGCGTGTTTGAGACGATCGCGATGGCCAAAGTGTCGGCGAGCGGGCACGACGTGCGGCGAATCGGCTATTTGCGGCCTCAAGATACGGTCGTCGTCAACGCCGATCACCGGATTTACGAAGCGAAGCAGGCGGTGCTCCGCATGGAGCAGGCCGGCTACGAGCCGCAGCGGCCGGAGCCGATCCGTGTCGTCGGCGAGAACGGCAGCGCCGTCCTGCAAGTTGCCGTGAGCAGCATGCGTCAGGGCGGATACATCAGCGAGCACGACCAATTGATCGCGGGCAAGCTAGCCCATGTGCTGACAGGCGGCCACGTGCCGGCCGGGACGGCGGTCAGCGAGCAGTACATGCTCGATTTGGAACGCGAGGCGTTCCTCAGCCTCTGCGGCGAACCGAAGACGCAGCAGCGCATGCAGTATATGCTCGCCAAAGGCAAGCCGCTGCGCAATTGAAGCTATGGATTCCTATTCCTATCAAGCTGTGAGGTGAAGCCGATGAAGGAAGCAGTTATCGTATCGATCACGCGCACGGCGGTCGGCCGCGCGAAGAAAGGCAGTCTGGCCCAGACGCGGGCGGAAGATCTCGGCAAAGCCGTGCTGGAGGAAGCCGTCCGGCGGGCGCCGGGGCTCGCCAAAGAGGACGTCGAAGACGTCATCATCGGGTGCGCGATGCCCGAAGGCGAGCAGGGGCTGAACTTCGCCCGCGCGATGTCGCTGTACGCGGGCTTTCCCGTGACCGTGCCGGCGATCACGGTCAACCGGTTTTGCGCCTCCGGGCTGCAGGCGATCGCCTATGCGGCGGAGCGCATTATGCTGGGCCATGCGGAGGCGATCGTCGCCGGAGGCGTTGAGAGCATGAGCCACGTCCCGATGACGGGCTTCAAGCTCTCGCCGCATCCGCGGCTTGCGACCGACATGCCCGAGGTGTATATGGGCATGGGTCATACGGCCGAAGCGGTCGCCAGCCGCTTCGGCATCTCCCGCGAAGACCAGGACCGCTTCGCGGTGCGCAGCCACCAGCGGGCCGCCGCCGCCGTGCAGGCGGGCCGCTTCAAAGACGAGATCGTGCCGGTGGGCACGATCGTCAAAGGCATCGACGAACGCGGGCGGGCGTTCGAGCGGAAGTTCGTGTTCGATACGGACGAAGGCGTCCGGCCGAACACGTCGATGGAAGGCCTCGCGAAGCTTAGGCCTGCGTTCAGCCTTGCCGGCACCGTGACGGCCGGCAATGCGTCACAGACGTCGGACGGCGCAGCCGCCGCCGTGCTGATGAGCCGCGAGCGGGCCGAAGCGCTCGGCCTGGAGCCGCTGGCGACGTTTCGCGCGTTCGCCCTCTCGGGCGTCGAGCCGGAAGTGATGGGCATCGGCCCGGTCGAGGCCATTCCGAAAGCGCTGCGCATGGCCGGTCTGACGCAAGACCAAGTAAGCCTGTATGAAATCAATGAGGCGTTCGCTTCCCAATGCGTGCACATTATCCGCGAGCTGGATTTGGATGAGGAGCGGGTCAATGTGAACGGCGGGGCGATCGCGCTCGGCCATCCGCTCGGCTGCACCGGGGCGAAGCTGGCGGCGAGCCTGATCTATGAGCTGCGGCGCCGGGGAGGCGGTTTTGGCGTCGTATCGATGTGCATCGGCGGCGGGATGGGAGCCGCCGGCGTGTTTGAAGTTCATCCGGCCAAGGAAGCGGCCGGCAGCTGAGGAGGGAGACGGCATGGAAAACAAAGTGGTCGGCGGCAGTTTCATCATTGCGGACACGGATTTCCGCAGCATCGTGACGCCGGAGGATTTTACGGAAGAACACCGCATGATTGCGGAGACGACGAGCGATTTTGTCGACGGGGAAGTGCTGCCGCACGACGAGCAGCTGGAAAAGCTGGACTACGAGCTTACCGTCCGGCTCATGCGCAAAGCGGGCGATCTGGGGCTGCTGGGCGCGGATGTGCCGGAAGTGTACGGCGGCCTGGGGCTGGATAAAGTCAGCACGACCGCGATCACCGAAAACCTGGCCCGCGCTTCTTCCTTCGCTTTGTCGATCGGAGCGCACGTCGGAATCGGCACGCTGCCGATCGTCTTCTTCGGCACGCCGGAGCAGAAGCGGAAATATTTGCCCGGGCTTGCGACAGGGGCGTTAATCGCCGCTTATTGTTTGACGGAGCCGGCTTCAGGCTCCGACGCGCTCGGCGCCAAAACGACGGCCCGCCTGTCCGCGGACGGCAAGCATTACATGTTGAACGGTTCGAAGCTGTATATTACGAATGCGGGTTTTGCTGATATTTTTATCGTCTACGCCAAAATCAACGGAACGGATTTCAGCGCCTTTATCGTGGAAAAAGGTCTTCCGGGCTTCACGCTGGGGCCGGAGGAGAAAAAAATGGGCATCAAAGGCTCCTCGACGCGCCCGCTGTTTTTCGAGGATGTTCACGTTCCCGTGGAAAACCTGCTCGGTGAAGCCGGCCGGGGCCATGTGATCGCCTTCAACATTTTGAACATCGGCCGGTTCAAGCTGGCCGCAGGCTGTCTTGGCGCGGCCAAGGAAACGATCCGCTTGTCCAGCCGCTACGCCAATACGCGCGAGCAGTTCGGCACGCCGATTTCGCGCTTCCCGCTGATCGCGGGCAAATTGGCCGAAATGAATATTCAAACCTATGCGATGGAAAGTATGGTATATAGAACGGCAGGACTGTTCGACGGCTTGCTGGGGGATATGGATTTGGCGAGCGGGGATGCGGGCAAGCAATCCGCCAAAGCAATCGCCGAATACGCGCTGGAATGTTCGATCAACAAGGTGTTCGCGTCCGAAGCGCTGGACCGAATCGCCGACGAAGGGGTGCAAATTCACGGAGGCTGCGGCTACATCCAGGAGTACAACATTGAGCGTATTTATCGGGATTCGCGGATTAACCGGATTTTTGAAGGTACGAACGAAATCAACCGCCTGCTCATTCCCGGCACGCTCATCAAAAAAGCGATGAAAGGCGAGCTGCCGCTGCTGCAAAAAGCGCAGGCACTGCAAGCCGAGCTGCTTTCGCTCGTGCCCGGTCAATCGTTCGAAGGGACGCTTGCGGAAGAGGCGCATCTCGTTTCGGCGGCGAAAAACATATTTTTGATGACGGGGGCTTTGGCCGTGCAAAAGTACGGGCCGGCGCTGGAGCAGCAGCAGGAAGTGCTCGGCGGTTTGGCCGATATGATGATTCAAATTTTTGCTGCCGAAAGCGTGCTGCTGCGCACCCGCAAGCTGATCGACCGGGCGGGGGAAGAGAAGGCGGAGCATGCGGTCCGGATGACGGCCGTGTTTGTGCACGATGCGTTTGGCACGGTGGAGAGCTTGGCGAGAACGTGTTTGAGCGCGATGGAGGAAGGCGATATGCTGCGTACGCAGCTGTCGATTCTGAAAAAGCTGTCCCGCCGCTCCCCGGTCAATACCGTAAGCTTGAAGCGCGAAATCGCAGCGCGTGTCGTACAAGGGGAGAAATATATCGTATAGTCGCCCTTTAATTGCGAAGACAGGCAAGCTCCACTCCAGGAAGCTGAAGGGGATGGTTTTGTATGAATTCCGCAAAGCCTTGGCTGCGCCATTATCCCGGCGAAGTGGCGCCGACGTACGACTACCCGAAGCATAATCTTGCGCTCTTTCTTGTTGAATCAGCCAGGAAATTTCCGGCTCGCCCGGCGCTTTATTTTATGGGGAAGACGCTGAATTACGAAGAAGTTCAGGAGTCTTCCTTCCGTTTTGCCGGCTCTTTGCAGTGTCTGGGCATCGGCAGGGGCGACCGCGTCGCCATCATGCTGCCGAATTGTCCGTCGGCGGTTATCGCCTATTTCGGCATCCTGATGCTCGGCGCGGTCGTCGTCCAGACGAATCCGCTGTATAAGGAACGCGAGCTGGCTTACCAGCTTTCCGATTCCGGCGCGGTTGCGATCGTTACGCTGGACCTGCTTTTCGAGCGTGTGCACAAAATCAAGGAAAAGACCGCTCTCAAGCACGTGATCGTCACATCGATCAAAGATTATTTGCCTTTTCCGAAAAGCGCGCTGTACCCGGTCAAAGTGCGAAAGGACGGCATCCGGCTGCGCATTCCTTACGGCAAGGGCGTGTACAGCTACAAAAAGCTGCTGCGCGCCTCCCGGCCCGATCCGATTTGCGCGGAGGTCGATGCGGTGGACGATCTGGCCCTGCTGCAGTATACGGGCGGGACGACAGGCGTATCCAAAGGGGTTATGCTGACGCATTTCAATCTGATTGCGAATACGTATCAGAGCCGGAACTGGTGCTTCCGGATCAAGGACGGAGAGGAACGCTTTTTGGGGGCTTTGCCCTGTTTTCACGTATTTGGGCTCACGGTGCTGCTCAACCAGTCCGCGCTTACGGCCGGCATGCTGATCCTGATACCCAAGTTTGAAGCGGAGCCGATTTTGAGCGCTATTTCGCAGTTGAAGCCGACTATTTTCCCGGGAGCGCCGACGATGTACATCGCCTTGATTAACCATCCGCGGATTCGGGAGTACGATTTGTCGTCCGTTAATGTATGCATCAGCGGTTCCGCGCCGCTGCCGCTTGAGGTGCAGGAGCGGTTTGAGGATCTAACGGGCGGCAGACTGATCGAAGGCTACGGACTTACCGAGGCTTCCCCGGTGACCCATGCCAACCCCCTGTGGGGCTACCGCAAAATCGGCACGATCGGCGTTCCGTTTCCCGATACGGACGTGAAAGTCGTCGATTCCGCCACGGGCGCAGAATTGCCTTATGGGCAAATCGGCGAACTTATCGTAAAAGGGCCGCAGGTGATGAAAGGCTACTGGGGACGCCCGCAAGAAACGGAAACAGCGCTGATTGACGGCTGGCTGTACACGGGAGATATGGCGACGATGGATGAGGACGGGTATTTTGCGATTGTCGACCGGAAAAAGGATATGATCATCGCAGGAGGCTACAATATATATCCGCGGGAAATCGAAGAAGTGCTTTACGAGCACCCGGCCATACTGGAAGCCGCGGTTGCAGGGATTCCCGACGCTTACCGGGGAGAAACGGTGAAAGCGTTCGTAGTCGTAAAAGCAGGAATGAAGCTCGATGAGCGAGAATTGGAAACGTGGTGCCGCGAGCGGCTGGCTGCCTACAAGGTGCCGCGAAAAGTAGAGTTTCGCCAGTCGCTGCCGAAAACGATGGTCGGCAAAGTGCTGCGCCGCCAGCTGCTGGAGGAAGAGCGGGAAGCCAAATAAAGAGAGCGGCGGATACGGAAAAGAGCGGAGGGAGGGAGCTGCATGGATCAAAATCAAGAATTACAGCGAATGGCGGAGCTCGCCGAGCCGACGTTCTGGGGCTACCTTGGCTGCGAGTTTGTCGGCATGGACGAAGGTAAGGTGACGATAGCCATCGATGCCAAGGCGCATCATCTAAACCCGATCGGCATCGTACACGGAGGCGTGCTTTCCTCGCTGCTTGACAATGCGATGGGCATCGCCGCGATGGCGCAGCGGCCGCAGGAAAAAGTGGTGACGACGAATTTGAATGTAACGTTCGTGTCGCCGCTCCATGCCGGGCGGCTGCTCGTTACGGCGGAGGTCGTCCACCAGTCCCGCAAAATGATAACCGCGCAAGGCCGGGTTACGGATGCCGACGGGAATTTGGGAACGATCGGCATCGGCTCGTTTCGCGTCACATCCAAGTGAGGCGGGTGAAAGAGGCGCGTCAGATTGCTGAAATGCCTCGCGCCCGCTCGTGTGATACCGGCTTAGCCAATGTAGAAAACCTTGCAATGCGGCGCTTTCGAAAAACTCGCTGACCGGGCTATCACCGACTGCTCAGCGGTCGGAAAACTTGCGAAAGTACATTCTTTTGCTTCACGGTGCGCTTGTTTCGAACGATTGGTCGACCGACCGACTACATGCAGCAGGGCACCGCGTGCTGGGAGCTGCGCGCGGTGCCCTGTTGTGGAGAAACCCTCACGCCAGAGACGGTCGTACAATCTGCCCGGTTGCGCGAAGAAAACCTGCAAAAGTACAGTTTTTGCCCGATGGAAACGCTGACCACGACAAATTCCTGCAATTGTGCAGGCTTTTCACCGCGAACATGGGCTCAGACTCATTTTCACCGAAAATTCCTGCACTATCGCAGGCTTTTCACCAAAATGAACCGTTTTTACAGAAAAAACCTGCACTTTGGCAGGTTTTTTCACTGCCAAGCCGCCTAGTCCCCTCCCGCTTCAGCCCCGCAACCCGGGCAGGAGGAGGGACGGCCCGCTTCAGCCCCGCTACTCGTGAAGGAAGAGACGTGGCTCACTTCAACACCGCAACCTGTGCAGGAAGAGTCGTGGGCCTATTTCAGCACTGCAACTCATGAAGGAGAGGTTTCGTACCGCTCACAGCTACCAGCGTGCGATATTGCGTTGCATGAAGATGACAATAGGTAAGGCTCACCCTCGGCATATTCCGTTAGGGTTGCCTTTTCCCTTGTCTCACACCGTACGTGCCACTTTCGCGGCATACGGCGTTCCATCTTTACGTAACGATACTTATTATCAG